>CAZSBW010000326.1:0-4022 GCA_964604815.1 uncultured Salinivenus sp.
AAACGGCCGAAGCGGCCTTCATGTGCACCCGGGCGCTGTACCTGGAGTGGAAGGAGCGACAATAGGCTCGCCGCCTTGCGACGGCTTCGTTCCGTTCCTCCTCTTCACGGGCGAACCGGCGGCGACACTGGGCCCGCACGTGTAGAAAAATAACGGAAACTCTCATGGCGAGAGGCAGAACCGATCTCGATTCCCAAATCCGGTACAGGGAGCGGAATCGACGATGCGAGGACATCCCGTTATCCACAACTTGTTCACGGTCGGCTTTCGGGAGGAAATACACGGCGGGAATCGCATTGAGCAACGCTGAGCGGCCATGTGGCCCGAGAACCCCCTTTGGGTTTCTGTTATTGGGCTCTGATAGCGAACCCCGGCCCCTCCGCGGAGAAGTTATCCACAGGTCGATTCACGTCGTCTCCGGGCACACGAATCGACTTTGAACAATAACAGTCATTCGGCTGCGCACGCGAATCCGTTCCGAACCTCCCGGAAAACAGCGAACGGGGGAGACCTGAGCCCTCTCGTCTCGTTAGAACGGAAGGGCCGTCTGCACGCGGTAGTAGAGTTGCACGTCGTCACGCGTCCCCAAATCCGTCGTCGGTTGGGCCACCCCCAGGGCGTGCCCAATCCGAAGGCCGAACAGGCGCAGGGCATTCTTGAGTTCGAGGCCCGTACCGGCCTGCCGCACGCCCTCGCTGACCTTCGCGTCGTTCCAGACCGTGCCGGCGTCGACGAACGCTGAGAGGGTCGTGCGCCCGAGCCCCACGAGCCCCAGCACCTGTGTTCCCAGGCTCGGTGCGAGGGGCATCCGATACTCGATGGTGCCGAAGGCCACTCGGTTGCCGAGGACGTACGAGCGGTATCCCCGGACTCGTTCGGCGTCGCCCAGCGAGACGGGCACGGCGCCGGGGATGGGAAGATCGATTTCGTCGTAGCGCGAGAAGCCCACGTAGTCCTGCGGAAAAGACGATCCGGACTGTGCTTGGAGTCGCCCGTAGAGGAAGAGCCGGTGCTTGCCGACGCTCGAGAGCAAACCGTACCCCGCCACGTCGCCCCGGAAGAAGGAACTGTCACCGCCGAGGACGGACGCCGCCCCAGTTGCTCGCAGACGAACGCCCCATCCGTCCAGCGGATGCACGATCGTGTGCCGGTACGGCGGCTTCTTGCGGCGTGTAAACTGGAGGCGGAGGCTGGCCTGCTGGCCGGCCTCGGGGGGAGCGAGGTTGCCAAAGGCGGGCGTGAACGCGTCGCGGTCGAGCGGGGTGAGATCCGCGTAGCGCACTCGGGCCGAGACCGACGTTGAAACGTAGGGGCGCACGCGCCAGTCGAGCGGCCACTGCATCTCTATTTCGCCGCCGGTTCGGTCCTGCACCAGCAGATCGTTCCCGTAGATGCGCGCCGCCGACGAGGCACTGAAGGCCGTCAGCGCGAGGGTCGGGTACAGTTGCCGATTTATGTAGGTCGCCACTACCTCGCTCTCGTTGCCCGGCTCGCGGAGGGACAGGCTTCCGACTGCGTTGAACGTATGCTTCCCGAGCGGCTCGGACCAGGACGTGACGCCCGAGATCCCGAAGTCGCCAGTCTCCGAGTCGTAGTACGGCAGGGGCAGGGAGACGCGGTGCGTGAGATTGGTCCACGAGTTGTAGTCCGAGCGGGTCTCGATTAGCGACGGATCGGGCGAGAGGTTCTGGGGAATGGTGCGCGGGGGCTGGGTTGCGGTCCAGGCCGCGTACGGATCCGGAATTGAGGGTTCGACCGATCGAGGCGTGTGCGTCGCCGGGAGGCGGAACGCGCCGTCCGACGTCTTGGAGAGGGTCGTGGAGGTGACGAGCGCTGCGTCCGGTCCCGTGTCGATGGAGTCGGCCCGCGCTGTCTGCGCCGAATCGCTCGCGGCGGGCAGGCACGGTTCATCCGTTTCCGCGGAAAATGCGGAATCCGGCGGGCACGGGTCGACGAAGGCCGTGTCGGCGGGCACCCAGTCGTGGACGGTGGCGCCCCGAACGAGATGGGTGGCCCGCCGGTGCGTGTCGCGGGCCACGTCGTAGACGAAGGCGTTGGGGACGCCGTCGCGAAGAGAGGTGTAGGCGAGTTGTGTGCCGTCTGGGCTCCACACGGGCTGACGATCGTCGACGGCCGGGTCCGTAAGCGTCGCGGACGTGTCCGCGTCAAGGTCGTGGAGCACGAGCGTGCGATCTCCGTCCCTCACACGAGCGAGGGCCAGCGTGTCGCGCGTCGGGTGCCACTGAAGCCCCGTGATCTGCACGTCGCCGCCGTAGTTCGTGACGGCCGCGGCGTCTCCGGTGGAGCGGTCCAGCACGTGTACGTTGGCCGTTCCGTCCGTCGATGCCACGAACGCGAGCCGTTTCCCGTCCGGCCCAAACGTGGGGGCGGAGGTGCGTCGGCCGTGCGTCAGGCGGCGCTCGTCGCTCCCGTCGGTCCCCACGACGAACAGATCGTCGACGATCGACCCGTGCGCCGCCCGCGTCTGCCGGCTGAACGCGATCTGCTCCCCGTCCGGATGCCACGCAATCGGAGGCTCGATGGCCCCCTCGGCGACCACCGTCACGTCCCCCGTCGAGCGGTCGAGGACGTGCAGGCGCGTCACCGGCTGTTCCGGCGAGAGCGTCGAAAGCACGGCGATGCGCGAGGTGTCGGGGCTGTAGACCACGTTGTCCACGGCCTGTCCCGGCACGTTCAGCGTGTCGGTCCGCAGCGAGTCGAGCGTCTCCAGCTGCCCGGCAAGCGTGTTGTAGTAAACGTTTACGTCGCGCCGCCACTGCTCGTAAAAGGTTTTGTGTGAGCGTCTCGTCACGTCCGCGAACGCCGTCTCGAAGTCGTGAATCTGCGTCAGCCCAAAGAGCGCGTCCTTCCGGTGGAGGAGCACGTCCGCGAGCGTGGAGTCGCTGTACTGCTGGGCAAAGTAGCGCACCTGGCTGTGACCGACGGCGTAGAGAAGCCGTCCGTTCCAGAGCGATTGTCCGTCGTCGTACGACAGCTCGTCGTCGAGGACGGCGGCCCGGAGCCAGCGCTCGCCCCGCTGGGCGTTCCAGGTCTCCGCCTGGTACTGCGCGAGGCCCTCCGTCCAGAAGCGCGGAAAGGGCTGCCCAAATGCGTATGCCAATGTGCCCAACGGCGACCGTGTAGCCTGGTAGTGGAAAATATGCACGAGCTCGTGGGACAGTACGGTGCGCAGCCACGTCTTCGAGTCCGTAAACGAGTACGCCCAGTCGTTCGTGTTGACCCAGATGTCGGTGTATCCATTCCCGAAGGGCACGGCGAAGCCGTTCACGATGGCGTCCTGATCGCTCAGATACACCCGGATCCGCTCGGTGAAGGACGTGTCCAGGTTGGCCGACAGGGCGTCGTAGGTTTCCTCGGCGATGGGGGCGGCCTCCGCGGCAATGCTGTCGAGCCGAGCGGGATGGACGATCTCGAAGTGCTCAGTCGTCGCCACCTGCCAGTCGATCTCCGGGTGGTTGCGGCCGGTGAACGTGACGAAGCTCTGTCCCTGGGCGACGAGGGGCGCAATACAGAGGAGCAGAAGGCCGCAAATCGTGAGGCGATTCATGGAGAGCCAAGGGTTGTCTGACGAAACCGGAACTGCGCGTACGGGATCGTTGCTCGAAAATGGTCGTCGCATCCTGTAGCATAATCGAGACGCCCGACAGATGGAAGCGTCGTTCGACGAGTGGCGGTGACGCTCGTTGAGTGGGGCTTTCCGACCGTGAGCTGTATTCTGCTGCGCGCTTCACGGCCGCCCCTCGTCAACGCGTCTCCCCCGAACGAGATGCCTGCCCCGGGTCCCCCAATTCTCCAACTTTCGGTAGCACGTCGGTCACAGTTACCCCTCGGTTCGTGCACATCCCAGGAGCACGTCCTCCCTCCGCTACACTTCGTTCAGGGCGCACTCTAAAAGCACTTCTTCACTCGGTTACACCTCGTTCAGGGCGCACTCTAAAAGCACTTCTTCACTCGGTTACACCTCGTTCAGGGCGCACTCTAAAAGCACTTCTTCACTCGGT
>CAZSBW010000327.1:0-4011 GCA_964604815.1 uncultured Salinivenus sp.
AAACGCTCTTTCTGCCGGATGCGAAGAACAGTCAAACCCAGAAAGACCAATTGAGTGTGCATCAGGGGAGCCTCCACTCATTCGGGAGAACGACCTC
This sequence comes from uncultured Salinivenus sp., assembly GCA_964604815.1. GTDB lineage: Bacteria > Bacteroidota > Rhodothermia > Rhodothermales > Salinibacteraceae > Salinibacter. The sequence continues at coordinate 98 of CAZSBW010000327.1, forward strand.
CTCCAGCATCCAGCCCGGATCGGATGGATTCCGCATGCCCTCGGGCCGCTCCCCACCGGCTCCCACCGGCCCCCGGGACATCGAGAGGGGGCGACCGCAAAACACGACCGAACCGGAGCTACTCCTCCGCGTGCGGATCGGCCGACACCTGCCCCACCTGCGGCACGTCTTCAATCGTGGCGGCGTGCAGGGCGTTGAACAGGAGCTTGTAGGTGCCCCGCGGCTGCCCGCGGAACTGCGGCCGGAAGCCGAACAGCACCACGTCGCCCTCTCCGTGGCGGACGCGCATCATCGCGGCCTCGCCCCCGATGTGCGTCTTCTCCCCCATCGCCCACCCGCTCATGAGAAGATCGTCGTGGGCGTAGTGGACCACTTCCTCCACGGGCGGCGGATCGGGCAGCGTCGTGTTCTCGCGCCCGCCCTCGCCCATCTTGTCCTGACGCACCGGATCAAACGCCCGGCTCCGGCTGAACGAGACCGCCACGGTGTCCTGCATGCCGTAGGCCAGCGGGTGCTCCGTGGTAACGGTGGCGCGGATGAGGGAGCCCGGAATGAAGAACTGACTGCTGGAGACGCCCTCGGTGACGTCCTCGACGGGGAGGCCGAACTGTTTGATGGCAAAATTACTGGCCTGATCGAAGGCCACGACGGTGCCGCCGTTCTGCACGTACTGCTCCAGCGCCGTCGCGCCCTCCAGCCCGAGCCCGCCCACAAACTTCTCCGGCATCGTGCCCGCCTCGTGGCCGTTGAGGAGGACGTCGTTCGAGTAGTGGTGCGGCAGAATGACGGCCGAATACGTCGAGAGATCGGTGGAGCGTACGTCGGCGTCGTGGAGCGTGTCCACCGGCAGATCGTACTCCTGCAGGACCCATCGCGTCCAGCCCTCGTCCATGCTGGGCACCCAGGACTTGTAGATCCCGATGCGCGGCTCCTGGAGACGGTGAAGCGGCCCCTCCGGCTTCGACGACAGGCCGTGCACCGGGAGGCCGTGCTCTTCGGCGATTCGCTCCATTCGGTCGGCCGTGCCGTCCTGCTTCTCCACCACCACGGCGCCGTTGCCGAGGGACGTGCCCCCTGCGGAGAGCCCGTTCTCGGCCCAAAACACCGTCTCGCCGTCGGCCAAAAGCTCGTTCACGGCTTCGATGCTGGTATTGGGCCGGTGGGAGAGCGCATAGCCGTAGTCTGCGCTGCCCTGCACGTCGGCGGGATCGGGGGCGACCGAGTCGGTGACGGTCGTCGTGGAGGCGTCAAACGACTCGTTGATGCGATCGACCGTCACCCCCATCTGCATCGGAAGCGTCCAGCCGGCCAGGTCGTACGGCGTCACCGGCTCCCCGCTCGCGGACCGGCGCGTGGGATAGTCCTGCGGCTCCAGCATGTCCATCACGAACGGGCGGAAGGCCTGGCCCGCCGGGACGACGAAGGAGCCGCTCGGATAGGTCTGGCCGCCCGCCGTGAAGGAGCCGGTCGCTCGATCGACCGCCACGCCCCCCTGCCGCAGCACGTTGACGAGGGTATGGGCCTCGCGCGGGTGCCACTGCTCCGGCGGGATCACGTAGGCGTAGGGATCCCCGCTCTCGCCTGCCTCGATGGCGTCCCGGCCCATGCTGTACATGTTGTAGAGAAACTGCTGCGGGCGGTCGGCCGCCACGTCGAGCACGCCCATCGACGCGGTGTTCGTGTAGTCGACGGCGTCGCGGAAGTGCGATTCGCCGCCCGTCCAGGGATCGGTGTAGAAGAGGGCGGTCCCGTCCGTGGACTGCGGGTTGCCGTAGCCGACGTGGCTGGGCAGGGAGTCGGGTTCGTAGTGGCGGGGGGTCGGGGTCTCGTGGGCCACCTCCGTCAGAATGCCGATTTGATTGTGGAAATAGGGCGCCGTGCGCATCCCGCCGTTCCAGAACATGGTGAACGTGTCGTTGGAGATGACGCCCGGCATGTCCTTCATCGCGAAGCGCTGGCCCATGGCCGTCCCCACCTGGTTGACCCCGCTCACCACGCCGGGGTGAATGTCCGGGTTGACCGGCCCGGTGAACGGCGGGATGAAGATGCGTGCCCAGTCCGGCGCGGTCTGGTGGTGGTTGACGACAATTTGCGGGTACCACTCGTTGAAGATGACCTCCGTGACCGCCTGCGTCTCCGGCATCGTGTTCATGAACCAGTCGCGGTTGTTGTCGTGGCCCACGTACTTGTGATAGAGCCACGGCGGATCGGTGGTCTCGTAGGGCGTGTCGAGGACGCGGTCGTACCAGCGCTCGACGATGTCGAGGCCGTCGGGGTTCATGACGGGCATGAGGAGCAGTACCACGTTCTCCCGGATCTTTTGCATCTCCGCGCTCTCCTCCGTCGCCATCCGGTGCGCAAGCGCGGGCATCGCCTGGCTCGGCGCGCGCTCCGTGGAGTGCAGGCCGGCGTCGATCCAGACCACCGCCGGGGCGTCCTGCGAAAGAGAACGGGCCTTCTCCTCGCCCACCCGAGCCCGCGCCAGCGTCGAACTGACCTCGCGCCAGCGGTCAAGGTCGTCGAGGTTGTCCTCGCTCGAAATGAAAAGTAGCTTCATGGATCGGCCCTCCACCGTGGTGCCGATGCGTTTCATCTGCACCCGGTCGCTGGCGTCACTGAGCTGACGGTAGTAGCTGGTGAGCTGGTCGTAATCCGCCATCTCGTAGTCCGCGCCCGGCTCGAAGCCGAAGGCCTCTTCCGGCGCGGGCGCCTGCCCGACGGCTGGAGCCCCCCCGAGCGCAAGCAGGAAAACGGCAATGAAGGCAAACAGCGAGCGAGGGGCGCGACGAACCGAGCGAGTTCCCATGGAGCAGAGCGTGGGCGTGCAAAAGGAGAAGACGAAAGTCGGCACATTGAACAAATGCCGGGAAGGAAGTTTCAAGAGAAGCGGGTCGGAAGCACCCAACTCGACGAAGCCGCTCTCCCTCCCCTCTGCCTTTTCAATCACGTACAGTGGTGCGATGGATCGCGAGGTCTCTCGGTCCCAGCTCCGATATCTGTTTTGGGGCGCGGCCGTTCTGGCAATTGTCCTCAGCTACATTCCCTTCGGCGGGTTCGTGCTGTACCCGTTTTCGCTGCTGGCCACCTGGGCCCACGAGATGGGGCACGGGCTCACCGCCGAGATCGTGGGCGGGGATTTTCGCCACCTGGAGCTGTACGTCGGCCTCGGGGGTGTGGCCCACTCCACCCGGCCCGCCACCCTGCTCGCCCCGCCGCTCATTGCCGCGGGCGGGCTGCTCGCTCCGTCGATTGCCGGGGGCGCCGTCGTTTATTTCGGGGCGCGCGGGTCGACGGCCCGCTGGATTATGGAGGGGCTCGGCGTGCTCCTCATCCTCTCGGCCCTCCTCTGGGTACGCAACGGGTTCGGCTTCGCGGCCACGCTCGGCCTCGGGGCGGCGGCCCTCGCGATTGGGCGCTACGCCACCGAGCTCGTCGAGGTCGCCCTCGCGCAGTTCGTGGGCATCCGCCTCTGCCTGGAAAGCCTGTCGGACGTGGACTATATGTTCACCAAGCAGTTTTTGCGCGGCGGGGAGGTCATGTCGTCCGACTCGCAGACCATCGCCGAGCACCTGGGCCTGACGTACTGGGTCTGGGGCGGGCTTATTGCGATGCTGACGGTGGTCATTCTCGTCGGGGCCTATCTGCTCGCGTGGGGCTCCTACGAACCGGCCGACTGATGCAAGGCGAGCACATGTGAAAACACTGATGGGACCTTAAGCGCGCACCCTACTTACTGGACAGTTTGCTCAGGGCACCGAAAAATCTTCTCCAATCGTCACTCCAGACCCCGAGCAAGGCCATCTTGTAGGATTATGAGATTAACCGCCCCATTCCACACTCGCCCGGAACGTCCGTGGCCATCTGTGTGGAGTTGCGAGATTATTCAGGGGACATCATCGGTTTTCGCAAAACCT
>CAZSBW010000328.1:0-4008 GCA_964604815.1 uncultured Salinivenus sp.
CTCAAAAAGAGAACACCAACGTCCTGCGGTTAATCTCATAATCCGACACAGATTGCCAGAATCGAGGCGCTGCGTAAGGGCCGTGGGTCATGCCGTTGGTGCGAGTGCTCTTGGAGCGAATCTCTCTGCATGCGACCCGGATCACACGGGGGGGTCTTCCCTGGCAACTGCTCGGTCCGCCGGATGCGAAGACCGATCGGGCCCGAAGAGACCGGTTGAATGTGCACTGGGGCGCCTGCTGGGGGCTCCCGTCCCTCGGATCCCGTCGAGCCTTCTGCTGAGCCTCTGCCTCCTCCTCGCCTCGGGCCTCCTGGCCACCCGATCCGCGGTCGCTCAACCCACGCCGCTCCAGGCCACCGACCATCTCAACGTCCGGGAAATTCGCGAGGTCACCCTCTCCCCCTCGGGCCGCAACGTGGCCTATACGCTGCGACGCGTCGTCTCCGATTCCGACGGGACGCCCACCGATCGGACCCGGCTCTACGTGACGCCCTCCCACGGGCGCAACACGCCCCGCCTGCTCACCCGCTCCCGGCGCGACGTCGCCCAGCCCGCCTGGCACCCGGACGGGGAGCGGATCGCCTTCGTCCGCCCCGTCGAGGGAACACCGCAGGTGTTTGTGCTCTCCCTCAGCGGCGGCGAAGCCTACCAGCTCACCGACGCGCCGCATGGGGCAACCCATCCCCGGTGGAGCCCCAGCGGGAATCGCCTCCTGTTTGCGAGTCCTCTTCCTGAATCCGCTGTCCAAAAGCAATTGGGCCGCCCGCCCCCCACCGACCGCCCGGGCCGCATGCCGCGCGACACAATCCGGCGCGTCTCCCCCGACACAATTCTCGTCCTCCGGCACGACCGCACGCTTGCCCCGGTCGACACGCTGGCCTTCGGGCCCGAGGGGCTCCGCCTGCCCGGCGACACGTCGCGCGTCCTCCGCACGCCGGACACCCTCTCCCTCCCGGACACCCTTCGCCCCGTGTCGGTGGACAGCCTGCGCCGCCTCTCCTCCGACAGCCTGCACACCGTGTTCGACCGCCTCCGGGTGATCCCCGACACGACGCTGGTCCCCGTTTCGCCCGACACCGCTGCCACCCCGGACGGGGATCTCCTGCAGGCACGACGCTGGTTGGACCAACATCGCCAGCGTGCAGGGGCACAGGTCTTCACGCGTCTTGATGCGAGCCGAGAACGTCCGTCCTCGCATTCCGTCCGGGCGCGGGACCGGCACGGGTTGAATCCTACTTCTACCTATCGCCACCACTTCGTCGTGGACGTGCCCGAGGGCATTGCGAGCGGCACACCGCCTCGTCCCTCCGCCCGATCCGTCACACGGGGCTACCGCTCCTTCTACAGCGCCACGTGGATGCCCGGCGGCAGCCAGGTCGTCGTGAGCGCGCCCCCTCCCACGACCGATGCCGCCAGGCACCTCCGGAACCGAAACCTCTACGTCGTCGACCTGCGTCCCTACCGCCTCCACCTGCTGCTGGACGTCGATGGATACGTTCTTACCGATCCCCACGTAACGTCGGACGGCACCACCGTCGCCTTTCGGGCACAGGATCGCTCCACTCGGAGCTACACGCACGCTGAGATTGGCCTGTTTGAGATCGACGGCCGCTCCGCTCCCCAGCTCATCACCGCGGACTTCGACCACGACGTATCGTCCCTCCACTGGTCGCCGGACGGATGGTACCTCTACGCCACAGCCCCGACAAAGAGTGGACGCCCCCTCTACCGCTTCGCCCCCTTTGCCGAGGGCGACCCCTCAGCTGCGCGGCGTCGGACCTCGCTGGCCGACGACTACACCACGTCCCGCGACACGTTTGCCCTCGATTCCTCGATGGTGCGAACGGCACCCCATCGTCGGGTCCTCGACGAGGCGCGAACGGTACAGGGCCTCGACGTCACGGACTCAAAAGCTGTCTATGCGGTCGCCGGGCCCTCGAATCCCTCCGAACTGTACACCAATACCATCAGCTTCAACACTGAGCGGCAATTGTCCTCACACAACGCGGAGTGGGTCGAGAACCGCTCCCTGGCGTCCACCGAGCGCGTCACGGCCCAACACGAACACGTCCGAATCGAGGGGCGGCTCACAAAGCCGATCCACCGCGTGGACTCGCTCCGCTACCCTCTCGTCGTTCTCCCACGCGGCGGTCCGGCCCCGTTTGCTTCTTCCGCTCCCATTCCGTCGTGGTTCGAGCGGCACTACCTCGCGGGCCGCGGATACGCCGTCCTGGAAGTGTGGCCGCGGGGCTCCACCGGGTTCGGGAAAACGTTCCGACGACGCAACTTCCAGAACTGGGGGTCGGGCCCGGGCGGCGACGTGCTCGCCCTCACTGATTCGGTGGTCTCGCGCGCCTGGGTAGACCCGACCCGGCAGGAACTCGCCGGGCGCTCCTACGGCGGCTACCTCACGGCCTGGCTCGTGGGCCACACCGATCGCTTCCGGGCCGCCGTGGCGCAGAACGGCGTGTACGACCTCTCGACCCTCTTCGGCAACGGGGCCGTCTGGCCGCTCATCCCCGAGCAGTTTGGCGGGTTTCCGTGGGAATCGGCCGCCCCTCCGCCGCCCGACCTCCTCCTCCAGCCCGCCTCCGCCCCCCTCCTCTCGGTGGGCGTCCTACCGGCGATGGACACGACGACGGCCCCCCGCACGGCCCTCCGGCGAAATGCGCCGATGACGTACGCTCATCGCGTCAAAACGCCCCTCCTCCTCATGCACGGCACCACCGACCGTCGCACCGGTTTGTCGCAGGCTGAGATGTTCGTTCGGCGGCTCCAAATTCTGGAGCGCCCGGTCGAATACGTCCGGTATTCGGGCGTCGGACATGACTTTTGGGAGTCCGCCCGACCGGCCCAGCGGGTAGACGCCCTCGTTCGGCTCTACGAGTTCCTCGCCCGCTACGCGCAACCGGGGGGACGCCGCCCCTCGCCCTGATGCCGAAGGCACAGATGCCCTGCGATCCCTGCACATTGCTCCGGCCGGGTACGAGCACACTGCCGAATGCCGGTTGGCGAACCCAGTTCTACTCCGCCGCGACCATCGCCAGCCGGTCCCCGTCCGGCGACACGGCGAGCCGACTCACGTCCATCGTGTCCAGCGGGACCACCGCGCGCCAGTGGTCCGCGCCGCGCCGCCAGGCCATGAGCGCCTCGTCTGCGGCCATGAGAAGGTGCCCATTAGGCGTCCAGGCATGGTCGTCGCCCATTCCGTCACCCGGCGTGGCCGTAAGCCGCCGCGTGGTGAGGGACGCGCCGTCGAGCACGTGAATCGAGGTCGTGGAATCGGACGCGACCTGCACGAAGCTCACGGCGGTCTCTCCGGGCACGGATTGGAGCGACCGGCCAACCCGACGTGCGACCACCGTATCGGTGCCGGTGGCGAGGTTGGCGACCTGCAGGGTGGGGGGCGTGCCCAGCACGAAAAGGGCGACGCGGGTGCCGTCGAGCCAGGCGTGGTAGCCCACCGAGTCGGCCTCGGGCAAGACCGGCTCAACCGGCGTGCCGTCCTCCGCGTATCGCCAGAGGCGCTGCCGATCGTCGGTCTCGACGCGCACCAGGGTCAGGCCGCCGTCCGGTCGCGGCGTGGGCGAAAACTCGCTCTCGGGCGTGTCGGTCACCCGCTCAATCGGTCCGTCCCCCGTCTGCCGGTACACGTCCGCCTGCCCGTCGCGGATGGCCGTCCAGACGAGGCCGGAGCCGTCCGGCAAAAAGGCGGGCTGGTTGTCGTAGCCGGGCTGCGTGGTAACGGGGTGTGGGTCTCCGACCCGAAGCGAGCCGCCCGTCGTGTCAAGCGACGCGGCGAACACGTCCGTGCCCGGCGCCGCGGCGGCAATCGAGTCGCTCGCTGCCGAGCTACCGGACTCCGGCGCGTCGGCACAGCCGCTCGTCAGTAAAAGAAAAACCAGGAACGCGGGAGCAGGAAGTCGCGACAGTGAGATGGTCATGGTAGAATGGTGTTGCGAGGGTAGAACAACCCAAGTTGCGTGTCATTCCGCACGAGGGAAGCTC
>CAZSBW010000329.1:0-3991 GCA_964604815.1 uncultured Salinivenus sp.
ATGCCGGCACCGAGTCCTGCAGCGAGATAAGCGAGAGCAGCTGGGTCCATGATAGAAGTTCCTTAGTGAACGGAATTTCAGTTACGAGGAATCAAACAAAGGGTAGAAGTAGCCCCGTCGAGCAGGGGCTCGGGTCACGCTGGGGTAGGCTCCACCGCCTCCTCCACGGCTTCGAGGCGTCCCTCAAGGTCGCCGTCGTGTGAAGGCATATCCGTGTCGTGGGGGTCGTGGTGGTGCTCCTCGACGGACATCCCAATAAAGAGCGCCGAGAGAATGGTGAAGACATACGCCTGAATGAAGGCAACTAGCAACTTCAGCAGCAAGATGAAGACCGTGAATCCTATGCTAATGATGGTCGTCCCCCAGGCGGCGACCTCGCCGAAGATGACGTTCATGATGAAGATGAGCCCAATGAGGCTGAAGATAATCAACGCCCCGCCCATCATGTTGGCGAAGAGACGAATGGCCAGTGCCAGGTGCCGCATGACGAGACCGATGATCTCGATGGGCACCAGAATGATCCGCGCGAACATCGGGGCGTCCGGCGGACCAGTGAGGAGTTCTTTGTAGTGGTCCGCAGAGCCGTAAATCAGGCCGATGACGAACGTCATGATGGCCATGACGCCGGTGACGGCAATGTTGGAGGTGGGAGCGCCCGCAAAGGGAATGAGCCCGAGGACGTTGGCGACGAGAATGAAGAAGAAGGAGGCAAGAAGATACGGAAGGAATTTTCGCCATTTGTCGCCCTGAATGTTGGGCTTGGCGATTTCGTCGCGAATGAAGACGACCATCACCTCCATTACGTTTTGAAGTACGCCCCGCGGCGCCTCCATCCGCCCAATGCCGTTCTTGTAGCGCTGAGCCAAGTAAATGAAGACGCCCCCCACGATTATCATCGCCAACAGCGAAAAGATGAGGTGGCGCGAGATGGAGAAGTCCACGACGACGTGCCCGCTGGTACGGGCCGCGGAGCTGTGAAGGTGCGTGCCCGCGGCAATGGCCTCCTCAATCTCGGCGGACTCCGTCTTGAGATCCGCGTGGCCGTGCTCCTCGTCGTCGCCGTGCGCCTTAAGGCCGTACTGGTCGCTCCGGAGCAGGCTTGCCGTACTTCCGTAGGCCTCCACCGTTAGATTTCCATTCTCGGTTCGGGCGAGCATGATGCGAGGAAGCTCCGCGTTGCCGAACGGCTTGAAGTTGAGGTAGTAGCCATCGACGGCGTGACCGAGGATCGTGTTGTTGACGATCCCCTTCAGTGTCACCTCGTCGTCTCCGGCCGCCGCCTGCGCCGAAGACGCAGGCAACGCCAGACTCGCCCCCAGTAGGAGCAGCGCCAGTACGGCAACGGAGCGAATGCGTGTGGTCATGATGCGAATGTGCGTGGCAATGCAGGCACGTCGACAAGCAAAACGGAAAAGCCCCCAACCCGGCCCTCACGGGCGCAGCGATCCCTGATCCATCCGGCGAAGGATGAGGCGCGTTTCAAGCCCCATACTCAGCACGAGCAGAATGAGCACCGTCCCCACGAATGCCTTTTCGTGCACCGGCACGTACAGAAGCACCAGCGCAACCGCCCCGAACACCAGAGTCATCCGCGCGGCCAGCCCGCCCAGCTCTAGCAGCAGAAAGTCTCGCCGGGTGGGGCGATCCAAAGCAAGACGATGAGCTAGCACGCGAAGCACCGCATGTCCGGCCATCAAGAGAATCCCGGCGCCAATGCTGAACCAAAACGGAAGGTGCATCGGTCATGCCGGCTCTCACACCAGAGCGCGTGGGGACTCGCCGAACCGTGTAACGCCCCATGTTCAGCATTCCTGGATCGGCAACGGAACAGTACAACTACAACAGGAGAGGTCTGCACCCCTCGCATTACTGCGTACTGAAGGTAGGCATCCGGTCAATGGGGGACTTATGAGAAGCGGTGAATCGCACATGAAAGAAATGCGCAGGCGATGTGCTCGACACAGGTTGGCGAAGAGCAGGGGGGTCACTGCTCGAACTCCTCCTGTAGCCGCCGGAGTTGGACGAGGGCAGCCGCCAGCCCGGCCGCAGCCCCGAGCAAAAGGCCCCACGGCGTCGTACCAAGCCATACGTCGACGACCAGATAGCCGAGAATGGGGGGACCCGCCGCCGATCCGGCTAGGCGCCACCCGAGGTCCAGATACGGCGCCATGTCGCGCAGGGCATCTGTCCAGTCGGACAGACCGCCCGACTGCGAGCGTCGACCAGACGAGTCGTTCGCTATCGGGCTACGATTTGTACGACCTCCCTGCTCCCCCTGGTCGGTCTCCGATTCCGGTTCTTCAGCAGAGGTCATACGGCCGCCCGTCCTCTCAATTCGTGGTCGTACGCACGTGGTCGTGCGCAGGGCATCCGTCCCCGTAGAACGACGTCAATCACCGAAGAGCGTCGTGCACTTCGGTGGCTGTGTCGAATCGTCTTGGTGCGTGCTTCGACCGGTCAAGTTCTCGAATCGGGCACACCGGGGTGCCAGGGCCCGATTTGTGCTTCAACTGCGAAACGGGCCATCCGTAGCGGGAACAGTTGTGAGACAGTCGGCCCACCACGCCGGTCTACCCCGGCAGATCTTGCGGGAATGCTGCGTCGTCGTAGTCTCATTTTCGGCCTCACGGCCGCCGCAAATCGCTGCCGTGATGGCCGGTCCCACTGTGAATCTTGTCACGACTGGGGAAGCTCCTTCTCGATTCCCCAGCGGTCACAAAGGACTTCGAAGAGGGCGTACTCCTCGTCGGCCACGCTTGCATCCGCAATGATCAGCCCCTTCAGAAACTGCAGGTATCCCTCGCCGAGCTCATCCACGCGATCTCCGGCCCGGTCAGCAACGTCATCGGCCAGCTGCTCCACGCGCTCCCGTATTTCGTCGGGTCCCCCCTCCAGCAGAGAACTGAGCTCGTCCGTTCGAGCATCAATGTCGACACTGCCCTCCCGCTCCACGCGACGTTCGAGCTTCTGAACGAGCATCTTCTCGGAGATGTGCTCGGTTCCGTCCGCATTCATGACGAGGTAGGCCAGATCAAACAGCATGCGCTTCAGCTCCCGTACCCGGCCCGAAGAAGATTGGTCGTCCTCTAGGTCGGAGGTTGCCATTTCGAAAAAGCTGGAGTCGTCATCCCCCGCATTATCGGCGAATGGATTTGAATCTACAGAGTCGTTCATCGGTCGTGTGGTCTGGTAATCTGAAAAGAATCGCGTAGCAGATGAAGGAAAGATCCTGGCCGCAAACGGTCTTGAGAGGCTGCCTGACGGACGATCTGCGTCCTTACCGATCCGTGCACGGGTAGGCAAACAACATTCTCCGTGTGAAAGGAGATCTCAGATTCTAGAAATTCTAGATTTCCTGGACCGTGTTGTGCTATCGGCGAAAGTCGTCTTGCCGATCCCAGATCGGTGGAAATCCATTCACGTGTTCGTGATGTCCTCCCGGTATCCACGAAATGCTGCCGGTTCCCGTACAACAAGAGGTCGGTACTCGCCCGAAGGTTCTGGTTTTTGTTCTTACTCTCGGCACAACTAAATCGTTTTGCGGCCAACGACAAACAACGCTTGGCATTGCGTTCGGTCACCTCATTTCATTCCAATCGGCCTGCGGTTTCACGTGCGACGTATGTATCCCCTCACGCTCCGAATCGACTATGGGATCAACCCACTCCATCCCGACCAACGCGGCCCGGTGCTGGGGATTGGGCAGTACTTTTGAGGCGACGGACGGCTTCCCTCTGTACTGCCCCCAACACGCCCTTCTGCCAATCGGCTCGCATTGCGTATTTCGTATCTCGTTTGCTGCGGACCTCGAATACGAAATATGGAATACGAAATAGTCCCCCGCACTTTGGAATCTCCGGTCAGACGCCCTCTCTTTCAGCAAACCAGGCACATGCGCTCAAAAACTACTCCCCATACACTGCGTCCGGATCGAACACCTTTTCGCCGTCGGTCACGAGCTGCCCCTCGTCCGCGCGGCGGTGGAAGCAGG
>CAZSBW010000330.1:0-3970 GCA_964604815.1 uncultured Salinivenus sp.
CATCGACAACTGCAAGGGGCCGTGCGAGGGATTGCAGACCGAGGCGGACTACATGGAAACCATCGAGCAGGTCGAGAAGCTGCTCAACGGTCAGACACAAGAACTCATCGACCTGCTGGAGGCCGAGATGCACGAGCAGTCCGACCGGAAGAACTTTGAGGAAGCGGCCCGGCTGCGCGACCAGATTGAGGCGCTCAAAAAGTACTCCCAGCAGCAGAAGGTCGTCACCCAGGATTTTGCGGACCGCGACGTATTTGCCCTCCACCTGGACCGGGACGAGGGCATCGGGTGCGGCGTGCTTTTTCAGGTGCGGGAGGGCAAGATGATCGGCAAGCGGCACAAGTACCTGAAGCGCATTGAGGGCCGGACGGACGAGGAACTGATGCTCTCGTTCATAGAAACCTATTACGCCGACGCCAACTTCTACCCGGAAGAGATCCTTCTCTCCCACGATCCGAACGCGCACCCGGCCCAGGACACCCACGCCCTGGAGGAACTTCTCCGGCAGGAACAGGGCCGTCAGGTGCCCATCAAGGTGCCGCAGCAGGGCGACAAGGCCAGCCTCACCCGAATGGCCAAATCGAACGCCAAGCTGCTCGTCGGGGAGTGGAAGACCCAGCAGATGAAACGGGAGCGCGATCGTATTCCCGAATCCGTGAAGTCGTTGAAGGAGGAGGTCCGGATGGATGAGCTGCCCCGCCGGGTGGACGGGATCGACGTATCTCACCACGGCGGCAAGGAGACGGTGGCCTCCTGCGTTGTCTTCACCGACGGCACGCCTCGCAAAAGCGACTATCGGACCTATAAGATTCGCTCGACCGAAGAGGGCCGCCCGGACGACTATCAGGCCATGCGGGAGGTCGTGGAGCGCCGCTACAGTCGCATGATCGACGAGGACGGCCCGTGGCCCGACCTCGTGGTCATTGACGGCGGGAAGGGACAGCTCAATGCGGCCGTCGAGGTGCTGCGGGACCTAGACGTGATGGACCGGTTCCAGGTCGTGGGCCTCGCAAAGCGGCTGGAGGAGGTCTACCGCCCCGGCGACGCCGCCCCGGTCCTCATCGGCAAGGACAGCCCCGCCCTTCAACTCTTGCAGAAGGTGCGTAACGAAGCGCACCGCTTCGCCGTCACCTACCAGCGCAAGCGGCGTAAGAAGAAAACGCTCCAGTCCGAGCTCCTCGACATTCACGGCATCGGTGAGAAAACCGCTCAGAAGCTGCTGGGCGAGTTTGGGTCGGTGGCAAAGGTCAAAGAGGCCGAGGAGGAGGCCCTGGCCGAGGTCGTAGGGCCGGCGAAGGCCGAAAAGGTGCAAGGCTACTACTCGTGAGGTTGTCTCCTTCCTTCTCTTCTGAACGCACGACTCCCTCCCCAACCAAATTCCCGCATCATGAACACCTGCCGTCCCCTCCACGTCGTGTGCGTTTGCACGGTCCTTCTGCTTTTCCCCATCCGTCCCGCCTCGGCCCAGGACGCCCCCTCGTGCGAGGCTCAGACGAACGAATCGACCGGCGAAACGACCGTCACCTGTGACAACCAGTCGGTCGACGTCCTCAAGCAACCGGACGCCGACGTCCTCCACGCGGTCGCGGCCCTGTCCCACACCGGCAAGGAATCGAACGCCCTTTCCCTCGTCACGGGATCGATGTCGTCTCAATTTACCCGGATAGACACTGCCAGAGCACTCATCGACAGTGATCGGCACAATTTCAAAGCCTCCTACACGAACGGCCGCACCAAGGCGGGCATTGCAATCGAGCAGGTGGTCGTGGTCGTTCCGGCCGAGCAGACCACAGCGATCCGCGAGGCCGACAACTTCTGGATTCGACTGGGCGCAGCGGTCTTCGACCTCGCCCCCGTGATCGATCAAATGGAGCACATTTACGGGATGCGATCGGGGTCCAAACCCTCTCCGTGATCGTCTCTCGTCTACCAGAACCCGTGCCCGGGTCCTTCAGTCCCAACAACATCCACCCTCTCTCGACTTTCCTGTGCTCGCCCATGACGCGTTGTCCAAACTGCGGTGCCCATCGCGAGGAGGAGGATGACTACTGCCCAGTCTGCGGCGAGACGTTTTCCGGCCCCACCCTCTCCGAAGCTACCGGGACGCCGTGGTACCAGCGCACCCGGCTCGTCACGGCCCTCGTCTTCCTCTTCTGGCCCGCCGCCCTCCTGGCCCTCGTCGAGCGCGACGCCTGGAACCGGCACCCCGACCAGTGGCTCCTGGGCGGGTGCCTGCTGATGACAGCAGTGTGGATGCTCGTGCTCCGAAGCCTCTAGGCGCCTGCACACTCTCTCGCCCCGCCAACCCAGAAATGTCCTTCCCTGCCAGCATTCGTACGCTCGCCCTTTTCGGCCTCCTCGCCCTCTTCGGCTGCCGTACGGCCCCGGACGACCCGACTCCCGCTTCCGCCCCGGACGCGAAACGAGTAGAGCGCGCCCTCGAAAGCGACTCGATCCTGACGGCCGGCTTTGTCGCCCTGGAGCGCGTTTACAACACCGAGCTCTTTGCGCCCTACGACGTGTTCGAGCACACCTTCTACCGGGACTCCACGCGATTTGTCGCCCCCTTCATCGTATCCCCCGACGGGACGCCCGTCACGACCTTCGAAGGCGTGCAAGTAAGCGCCCACTACAGCTTCGAGACCGCACCCGACATCGACGTGCTCGTCGTCCCAAGCACCGGCAACAGCCTCGACGAGGACCTCGACAACGACCGGTTTCTCCAGTGGCTCGAGACGACGGCGCGCGAGGCAGACCATGTGATTTCGGTCTGTTACGGCGCCTTTCCGCTCGTGGCCACGGGACTGCTGGACGGACGGCACGTAACCACCTTTCCGTCGGCCCAGGGCCAGCTCGCCGAGCGCTTCCCAGCGGTAACGGTGCGAACAGACGTGCGACTTGTCGTCGACGGGAAATACACCACGTCGGTGGGCGGGGCGCGCAGCTACGAACCGGCCCTGCACCTCGTCGATCGGCTCTACGGCCCAAAAACGGCTGAAAGCATTGCGGGCGGTCTGGTCCTCCCCTGGGATCCAGCCGACATCCCCCACGCCGTTGTGCAGTAGAGCCCGGTCGAAGCCGTCTTCCTCAGTCCGGGCGAACGAGCCCCACGTGCACGTCCATCACGTTCGTGTGGGTCGGGCCCGGACGCAGTAGCTGATCGAGCGCGTCGAAGAGCGGATAGGCGTCGTTTTCGTCGAGGTGGCGACCGGGGTCGCAGCCGACCGCCCGTGCTGCCTGTGCCGTCTCGGGCGTGGCCCACGCGCCGGCCGCATCGGTGGGGCCGTCAATGCCGTCGGTGCCGCCGCTGAGGAGAACGGCGGTCCGGTCGCTGTGCTGGAGGGCAATCGCGGCGCCCAACGCTACCTCCTGGTTGCGCCCCCCCGTGCCCTCCCCCGTCACCGTAACCGTCGTTTCTCCGCCCCAGAGCAGGCAAGTAGGCTCCTCGGGATCCGCGTCGAACAACGCTTGGACGTGCTCGCGGCCCACCGTCCGGGCTTCGCCCTCCACGGTTGGCTCCACTGCCCGCACCACGTACCCTCGCTCCTCCGCCGCCGTTCGCGCAGCCCGCAGCGCCCGGGCGTTCGAGCCGAGGAGCGTCGCGTGCGCCGTCTCATAACAGGGGTGGTCGGACGACGGCGTCTCGGGCCGCTGGCCGCGCGCCCCCGCTGCGAGGTGATCCCGAATGGACGCCGGCACCTCGTGCCAGAGCTCGTGCCGATAGAGCACCTGCATTGCCTCCTCGTAGGTGGACGGGTCGGGCACGGTGGGTCCACTTGCGATAACAGACAGATCGTCGCCCGGCACGTCCGATACGACGAGGGCGCCGACGTGAGCGGGGTGCACGACCCGCGCGAGTTGGCCGCCGCCCACCTGCGTCAGGTGCTTGCGAACGACGTTCGCGGGCCCGATGGGCACGCCCGCGGCGAGCAACCGATGGTACGTGGTCTTGACGTCGGCCAGGTCGAGG
>CAZSBW010000331.1:0-3959 GCA_964604815.1 uncultured Salinivenus sp.
GCCGAGAGCTTCGGCGTCTCCGGCACCGCGACGCCGTGGGTGGCGAAGTGCACATGCTGGTACTCATCTAGCTGAAGCTGCTCGTCGAGGGTTCGGATGCTGTCTTCCGACGCCCCGGTGCCGGTGATTACGGTCGCCGTCCTCCCTGCAATCTGGCCCAGCTGTTCCACTTCACTCCTCGTGCCGGGCAGGTTCGGCCACCGAGCGTAGCCGAGTTGCTGATAGGTCGGACGCAGACTCTTGCCCTGCTCCAGCCGGCGACCGGCGGCGCGGCGGAGCGACGAGGCGTGCTCCTCGGTCGCTACGCGCGTGGAGCCGCCCCGCGCCTCTGCAATGAGAGAACCGCCGTTGGGGGCTTGATCCGATTCGTAGGCTACCCCGCCGAGGGCGAGGAGAGAGCGTCCCCGCGCCGAGTAGTTCCGCATTTGAAGCTGGCGGAGGACCGTAAGCGACTGCGCGTAGCGGACGTGCTTTCGTTCGGCAAGGTACGTGCCGGACGAGTCCTGAAGCGTCTCGACCGGCAGGTAACCGAGTGTGCCGGTCGGAATGGCCGTCAGTTCGCTTTTGTCCGCGATGACGTCTGCGATGGGCTTGACGAGCAGGCCGTGCAGACGCTGGGAGAGATCGTTTTGGATCGCGGACCCGGTTTGTCCGCGGGTCAGGTAGTATCGGTAGAGTCGCACGACCCCCGCGAGGCTCGGTGCGGCGTCCCGCTTCGAGGCGGAGCGCTGATCCAAAGCCGCCGTAAGGGGACCCTCCTCCTCGCGCAGCCGATTGAGACGGGTAGGATACTTCTCGTTGATCGCGGCCCGGACTCGGGGTTCCGGAAGTTCGCGGGCAACGGTCGTGTCTTGGGTTACCACGAGGGACGTGAGAGGCCACCTCGACTCAGCATTGGCGTAGAGGAGCGCGGCCTCGTCTGGACCGAGCGCTTGGCGAAGTTCGGCCACCGACGGAAGAGTGACCGATGTGTCGTTGGTGGCCGCCCCTGCCAATCGGTCGGCGAGTAGTCGGGCCCGGGCCTGCTCGACGGACCGGAGGGCCGAGTCGGGCCGTCCGGCCCGGACGTGGGCAGTGGTGAGTGCCCGGTAAGCATGGATCTGGGTCGAGAGTAGCGACCGGCGGGCCTCCGGGGAGGTGGCATTTTGGCGAAGGGTCTCGGCGAGACGAACGGCTCGCTCCAGCGTGTCGGCGGCGGCGTGCACGCGTCCCTGTCGGAGCGCGATCTCTCCCATCTCCCCCAGCGAAGCGGTCTGGTCGTGATGACCGAGATCGCGGAAGATGGAAAGCGCCTTCTCGTAGTGCTGGAGGGCCTTCTCGTACTTGCCTCGGTCTCTGTAGACGTGCCCCACTCCCTTCAAGCCGTTCGCGATATTGCCCCGGTTGCCCGTTTCGAGATGCAACGATAGGGCTTCCTGACGGTAGCGGAGGGCCTTTTTCTCGTTCCTAAGGTCCGAATGGACGCCGCCAATGCTGCCGAGGATGCTGGCGATGTGTTCCTGTAATCCAAGATCCCGGGCGATGGAGAGGGCCTCTCGGTATTGGGTGAGCGCTTTTTCCTCACGGCCCCTTGTCTCGTAAATGGCTGCAAGATTCATGAGGCGAATCGCGATGCTTTCTCGATTCTTATCTGTACGGTCGAGAGTGCGAATGAGAGTGAGAGATTCCTGGTAGCGGGGAAGGGCCTTCCCGGGGCGGCCTTGCCGATCGTAAAGAATGGCAATGTTGTTCAGGTAGTTGGACGTTCGTCTCGTGTCGCCGAGCGCTCGGCTTTTTGAGAGTGCAGTCTGCCACCGATCGAGGGCCTCGTCGTAGCGTCCCTGGTTGGAGTGGTAGATGGCGAGCCAGTTCAGACAGGTGGCCGTAACCCCATGCGCGCCGTGCCGCCGACTGTTCTTGAGACCTGTACGAAAGTGGCGAACAGCCGCATCAATCGCTCCCCCGTAATAATGAGTCACCCCGATGTCCTTCGTAAGTGAGGCGCTCTTTGCGGAGTCGGCAAGTGCTCGGTAGGCCGACCGGCCGGCGGAAAGCATGCTGCGGGCAGTCGCCGGATCGCTGCCCCGAATACGGTTTCCTGTGGTGGTCAGCGAATCGGCCCACCGGCGCAGTGCTACACTATCGGCGGCCGTCGGCGGCTGAGCGCGCTCGAACCGGTCGAGGGCGGCCTGGAGCGAATCCGTGATCGCGGTTGAGTCGGTGGGCTGGGCCGCCGTTGGCCTCGCGGGGCTGAGGACTAGGATCGCCGCAAGCAACGTGAGGAGGAAGCGAAGCATGGCCGTGCGGGGAAACCGAGTTGGAAAGACCGGAAGCGAAGGGATTCAAACATCCCCTACGTCCCGAAAAGAATCAATGACTGGGTGTTATGACCAGGGCGATCATGCCTGGAGCGCTCATCGGGGAGAGGGCGGCCCGGTGGCCGTCTCTCTTCGTCGAGAATGCAATGATCTTTGGCAGACAGGATGGGACAGTTCTGCCACCGTTTCACAGGTGCGCAGCAGAGGTTCCGCGGCCAGGCGAAGTTGAGAAGCGCACAGGCGTGCTCGTGCTCTCCTACGCGGTACACTGACGGCCGCGAGCGGTCCATCCAGTGCACTTTCAATCAGTCTCTTTGGGGCCAGAAGCTCGCCTGGTACGGTGTAGCCACCGGATATTCGAGGACTCCGCTTTTGGACGACCATTTCCGCTGAATTTGGAGAGCAGGACTTACGCAAAATGGGCACGTCATTCCGGACTCGATCCGGAATCTGTCCGAAAATGGGCTGCAAGCCCAAATGAGATCCCGCATCGGAGTGCGGGATGACCTGCTGGTAAGAATTTGCGTAAGTCCAAAGAGATTCACTCCAAGAGCACTCGCACCAACGGCATGACCTACGGCCCCTACGCAGCGCCTCGACTCTGACAATCTAGGATTGCCTGCTCCGCTCGGAATGACTCTATCCCAAAAGGACTGCTTGATTCTGCACCAGGGCGACCTATCCAGGAAGAGAATTGGTCCCGTCCAGACCAGAACATCGATTACGGACGTGCAATCGAGGCGTCGTCGAGCAGAGAATAAAGCTCCAACATGGCCGCGGCGCCGTCGAGAAGGGAGTGGAGACGGAGCACTTCGTCGGTCGAGAGAACGATGGTGCCCTCCCCCTCGAGCCGGAGTTGCCATCGGCAGTCGCAGTCGCAGCGATAGACCTGTGCGGCCAGCGGCTGGAGGGCGTCGTGGAGGTCCGTCAAAGCGTCCGGCACGAGGGTCCACGACCGCTCGCCGATCGCGACCCGGAGCCGATCCGTCGACGTCTGGGTAACCGCGCCGTGATCGGTAGCGAAGAGGGCGTCGGTGTCGGGGGAAGCAGGCGGCATGAGGAAACTGAGGGGCAGTGTGACGAGTCCAGCCGTTATTTAGATCGAATATAAACAATCGAGGTTCCGCGCCGCCGACGCGTCGTGTAAAGGTTGGGCGAAGCCCGAACGCGCGTCCCGGGAATCGCTAAGTACAGCGGCGCGCTACGCGGCTCCCCTGATTGGTTTTCCTTCGATGATGCTTCTGCAGATCCACTGGAACGTCGATCCCACGCTCTTTCGGTTGGGACCGCTTGCCCCGCGCTGGTACGGACTGCTCTTCGCGTCGGGCTTCCTGATCGGGTTCTATCTGATGCGGCACGTCTTCCAGCGCGAAGACCAGCCGGAGGCGGATCTTGACTTTCTCCTTCTCTATCTACTCGGGGGTACCGTAATCGGCGCTCGGCTCGGGCACATCCTGTTCTACGCGCCGGACTACTATCTTCTCAATCCCGGCGAGATTGTCGCAATCTGGAAGGGCGGACTCGCGAGTCACGGGGGGCTCATCGGCGTGCCCCTGGCCATCTGGCTCTATTGCCGTCGTCGCGACGACCAGCCGTTCGTGTGGCTGCTCGACCGCCTCGCCGCCCCCGTCGCCCTCACCGGCAGCTTCATCCGGCTGGGCA
>CAZSBW010000332.1:0-3942 GCA_964604815.1 uncultured Salinivenus sp.
CGGCCGTCGAACGTAAGGACCGATCAGATCGTCGTGCGGCACGAGGTCAGCGGTGTCCCTCGAGAGTGCCGTTGGGTAAAAAATTTACGTTTTGGGTTCGACAAGAGTGGTAGAAAGTAAACAGTTGTTGCGGCGGTTGTCGTCAACTCCCCCGCTGTAGCACCGCTGAGGGGAGGAATGCGAGACGACGGCGGATTGGGAACGGCCTTTGCCATCTTTATAGGGCGCAATCGAAAAAGGGAATTTCCCGACACGCCGCTCACATACAAAACCCTCCTTTGCTGCCATGACCCCGACGTGGACCCTCCTCCTTCTGGTTTTTGCGTTCTGGACGTACCCCGCCATCGCTGCCGTGATCGCGTATCGGATCCACGGAAGTTCGATGGAAAACGTGAAGGCCGCTTTTGAGACAACGCTCAACGACATATCCAAGGCGCTGAGCCCCAATGCGCTGAGCCTCGATTCGATCGATCTTGAACCGTTGGATCTCCAGTTCCAGCCCGAAGAGGCGTAGCGAGACAAAAGAGGCGGGTCGAGGGACCATTTGCGCCCTGAGCGAAGCGAGAAAGTGCTTTTGGGGGGCACCGAAGACGAGAGTGCATCGTCGAGGAGCAAACTCGAATAAACGTATTTCTGCGTGTCTACTTAGATCGGCAAAGCTGAAGTAGCGTCCCGTGAGAGTTGCGGGCTGGGTCGACACGACCAGCATATTCGTGTGAGCGAGAAGCGCTCGTCTCTGATAGCACAGAGGCGAGCGTTTTCTATGCGTTACGCGTCGATCGTTGCGACGCTCGCCACCGTGACCAGCGGGGCCAGGAGGGTGGCGGCGAGGAGGCCGCCGGTGACCGTCGCGGCCATGCCGGTCCAGAACGTTCCGTCCTGCGGGAAGGCCAGGAGCGGAAGCATGGCCACGCACGTCGACAGGGTCGTCGTCCACATCGGGCGCAGCCGTTCGCGCAGGGCCAGTCGCACGAGCGGCCCGATGGCGCCGTGGGGACGCGCCTGCCGCAGGTGCCGGTAGCGGTCGACCAGCAGGATCGAATCGTTGGCGGCGAGGCCCACCAGCAGCACCGCTCCGATGAACGCCCCCTCGGCAAAGGCTAGATCGCCGGCCAGGAGGAACGCAGCGGCCACGCCCACCAGCGCCGTCGGCACGCTCAGAAGCACCACGCCCGGCAGGCGCCACGACTCGAACACCGCCGCCGTAACGAGAAACACGAGCACGAGGGTGCCCAGGATGACCCATCCGAAGGTGCGCTCGGTCTCTTCGGTGAAAAACGTCCGCTGCTCGCGCTCCAGGCTGTAGCCGGGTGAGGTTGAGAAATTCTCAAGGGCGTTCTTGATAAACTCGTCCCCCATCCGGTGCGGGCCCCGGTAGTCGATCTCGACGTAGCGCTTGTACTGCTGGTTCTCGCGGACGATGCGGCTCGGGACGGTCTCCACCGCGTACTCGGATGCGCTTTTGAGCTTGACCTGCGTGCTCCCGGCCAGCGTGAGGGGGCGGTCGGTGAGCGTTTCGACATCCATCTGCCGGGCGCCACCGACCACGACGCGCACCGGGAGCTGGGGCGCGCTCTCCAGGTCGGTCCGGAAGGCGGGGCGGCGGATGGCGAGGACCGGGCGCAGGCGGGCGGTGAGGCGGCGGGGCGTGACGCCGGTGCGGGCCTGGGCGTCCGGGGGCAGCCGAAAGCGCAGCACCTCGCGGGGCTGCCGGAAGCCGCGTCGACCCGCGTTGGTGTTGACGGTGGCCACCCGGCGGCTTTTGCGCTTGAGTTCCTCCGCAAATCGCTCGCAGAGGGCCGCTAGGTCCTCGTAGTTCGGGCCGCGGGCAGTGACCGTAAAGCCGGAGATACGAGTGCCGCTGCGGCTGTAGTAGCCCTGCGGCAGGAGGCCGGTCACGCTCACGTCGATTCCCGCCAGCAGCACCGCCTTTTGAATGAGGCGCTCGCGGAGCACGTAGGGCTCGGCCGTCTCCAGGGCCTCCTTGCGAAACAGCACGCGGAGGCGCGCCTGCCGCTCGCGGATGCGGGCGACCGTGCGGCGCACCGACTCGGACGCGAGGGCCGTTTGCTCGAAGCGGCGGAGCAGCGAGTCGGCTCGCCCGATGGGATTGCCGGGCGGGAAGCCGAGGCGGACCTGCACCTCCGGCTCGGCCTCGTAGCTGAACTGCTCCCCGAAGGTCGTCTGCTGGACGAAGGGGCGCACAAGGCCGCCGAGGGCCGGGTCGAGCCACTCGCGCGCCTCCTCTACGGCATCGCTGCCGAGGGTCTGGTTGTACACGAACGCGAGCCGCTGGACGGGAACCGATCGGTCTTCCTCCTCGGTCGCGCCGAGGGTGGAGGGGATCAGCCAGACCGGCACGCCCACCAGGAGCACGAGTGCGAGCATCGTCGTCTTGGGCGCCCAGCTCCCCACCGCGTAGGGCCACTGAACGGCGCGGCGCATCCATCGGGGCAGGCGGCGCTTCTGCGTGGGCGCAGGGAGCCACCGTCCCAGCGCGGGCACCAGCAGAACGGCACTCGCGAGCGAGGCCGCCAGCGTAAGGGCCGTGAGCACGCCGAACGGCAGGAAGAGCGCCCGCAGCTCGCCGCTGAGGTACACGAGCGGCAGCATCACCGCGATCGTCGTGAGCGTGCCGCCCACGAGGGGAAGCGCCACGGCCCGCACGGCGTCGGGGGCGCGTTCCCGCAGCGGCACGCCGGGGCGCTGCTCGGCCGTGAGGATCAGCTGCTCGGTCACGATGACGCTGTTGTCAACCAGCAGGCCGAACACGAGCACCAGGCCCGCGAGCGTAATGAGGTTGAGCGTAAGGCCCAGCGGCTCCAGCAGGGCGAGGGCCACGGCCAGGGCCACCGCCACGGTGAAGAGCACCGCGCCCACCGCTCGCAGGCTCCGCAGCATAAACAGCAGCACCAGAATCACGAGCAGCAGCCCGAGTCCCCCGCGCCACCGCAGGTCGCGGAGCTGCCCGCGCACGTCCTCGCTTTTGTCGGTGGCCACCTCCAGGCGCGTCTCCGAGGGGAGCGCAGCCTCGAGGTCGGCCAGTCGGCCCCGCACCCGCTCGGCCACCTCGACCATGTGGCTGCCGGGCGCGCGGTCGAGGGTGAGGGTCACGACGGACTTGCCGTCGATGCGCGTGATGGAGCGGCGGGGGGCCGGCCGCAGCTCGACGGTCGCCACGTCCGTCAGCTCAACGGGCGGCCCGTTTCGTCCCGGTTTGCTCACGACGAGGGACCGGAGCTCCTCGACCTGGTCCGGGGCCGGGGTGAGGAGGAGCGGCGCCCGGCCCTTCGCCCGCAGCCGCCCGTAGACAACGTTGGTCGCGGCCTCGCGGAGCGCCTGCCGGACGGCCCCCGCCTCGACGTTCTGCGTCGCGAGGCGGCCCGGGTCGAGGGTCACCTTCAGCTCGCGGGTAGTGCCGCCCCGCACGCGCAGGTCCGCCACGCCCGAGAGGCTGCTGAGGCGGGGCGAGATCCGGTCTTCCGCCAGGCGCCGCAGGGCCGACGGCGTCTGCGGGCCCACGAGCTGGACGGTCATAAAGCCCTGCTCCTCGCGCAGCGCTTCGGGCACGCGCTTCGTAAGTCGTGGCGACACCCGATCCGGCAGCTCTTCTTCGACCATAGTCAGCCGCTCGCTGAGACGGGCCGTGTAGACGCCGAGGTCGGTGCCTTCTGCCACCTGCGCCGTGACGGTGGACCGGCCCTCCTGCGAGAGGCTTTCGAGGCCGGCGGTGCCCTCCACGTCCTGGAGGGCGCGCTCGATGGGGGCTGTTACGCGGCGCTCCACCGCGCGCGGCGAGCTGCCGGACCAGGACGCCGTCACGCGCACCTCCGGCAGCTCGACCGTCGGGGCCCACTCCAGGGGCACCTGCGTGGCCATCCACGCCCCGCCCAGCAGGAGGGCCACCGCCCACGCGAGAAGCGGCGTGGGGCGGTCGACCCA
>CAZSBW010000333.1:0-3936 GCA_964604815.1 uncultured Salinivenus sp.
TCTTCCTTATGCGCTCGCCGGACACGCATCTGGACTTCGACCTGGAGCTGGCGAAGGAGGAAAGCGACAAGAATCCGGTGTTTTACCTCCAGTATGCCCACGCCCGCATCTGCTCGGTCATCGACAAGGCCGAGGAGGTAGACTTCTCGTACGACGAGAAGGCGGACCTGTCCCTCCTCACGCACGAGGACGAGATCGCCCTCATCAAGGAGTTGCTCCACTTCCCGCAGGCGCTCCGGAACGCCGCCGACGCCCGGGCGCCGCACCTGGTTCCCAACTACCTGCGCGACGTGGCCACCGCCTTCTCCCAGTTCTACAACAACTGCCGCATCATCGGCGAGGACGACGACCTGGCCACGGCCCGCATGCACCTGGCCCTGGCGGCCCAAACGGTGCTCGCCAACGGCCTCTCCGCGCTCGGCATCTCGACCCCGCGCAACATGTGATGGCGTGGCTGAACGGAAACGGGGGAACGCCTCGCTTCCCTCTCCACGAGACGACCCCCTGCCGGTCTTCTCCAGCACCCGCATGCGGCGTGGGCTTCGATTCGTCGCGATGGACACCGTTCGTGTGCCCTGGCGAGGCATCGTCGTCCGGGGCGGGCCCCAAGAGATCGTCTCTCTCATTACGTCTTTTGGGGAGCGTATAGAAATGAAACGCCACGGCTGACACATTTCCGCCCTTCCCCCTGATTTTGGACCGTCCAACGGCCGATTCCAGTAGGTTGCCCGCTTTGGAACGGCCCTTGCTCCTTTATAAGGGCGCAATCGAAAACAGGAGATGTTCCCCACCGCGCTCCGCTCACACAAAGACATCTTACGTTGCCATGACCCCGACGCCCACCGTTCTCCTTCTGGTTGCCCTCTTCTGGACGCTGCCTGCCTCCGCCGCCGCACTGGTCTATGAGCAGCACGACGACGCGGCCGAGACAGCGAAGACCTCTCTGTAACGTTCAGAAGCTGTTTGGCGGATTGTCTTCGACCTGCGACTTCGTGGATCTCGTGCAGAAAGGCTTCTGCGTTCGCCCGGTAGCGCCGCTACAGGGACTCACTTGAGCGCCTTTCTGGCACTTCGCCCACTGTGTCTCGGCTTCGAATCCATCCACCAAACAGCTTCTCAGCCCGTTGAACCTCCGACTTCTGCCTCTGCGGTGGGGTCGGAGCGACGCGGCCGTTGCTCTGAGAGCTGACTGGACAGGCCCGTCCGGACGAGCGATTCCGGCGCCTGATACCAATTAGGGAGGATCGGGGGGCACTTCCCCCCGTGCCCGTTATCCCTTTTGAGTTGCTGTGCTTCTCTCGGGAAAGATCCCGGGTTTGGGAATCTGGGATTCCCTTGCCTGGGATGGACCGGATTTCGAGAGGAGGCACCGTCGTCTCGCGGCTCCCCGAAAAGCGCACAGTGATCTCCGGCATTCGGTATGAGCCACCCGGTCAGGAGTGGCCTTCGTCCCAGAAGTCCGGCTGCTCGCTGGCGCACTTTCGATCTTGGACGTGAACGCTCGCCTCGACTTTCGTCGAGAGCGAGCGTTTTCTACATTGCGTCCCGCTGGTAGATTCCCTTCGTACGAGCGAGAGTGACTCAGTTCGAGCGAGAGTGACTCTCCTGCATCTCCTCCGTTCATCGGGTTCTCCTCGTGTCCCGTTCGTGCCCCATGCGCATCCGTGTCGGCGCTGCCCTCCTTCTCTCCGTCGCCCGTTGGGTGGGGGGGAAGCGCATTCTGGACTGGAGCCCTGTAACGGATTTCCACGGGTCAGCGCCGTCCGCAGGCGAATACCGAGCGAAACAGGTGAAAACCACCAATCTACCTTCAGGAATTTCGGTAAAAACGAAACGCTTACTCCAGTTATCACCCTCTCTCCCTGGACTTGCGTCCGCTGAACGGGGTTTAGGGGGACTTTTTCCCTCCTCGGAATGTCATTTGCTTCTTTTATAAAGTGCAATTGAGAGACGGAAATCTTCTTCGACGCGCTCTAATCGTTGACCAAGCCCCCCACTGCCATGACCCCGACGCCGACTGTTATCCTGCTGGTTGCTCTCTTCTGGACACTGCCTGCCTCCGCCGCCGTGCTGACCTACCGGAAGCACGACAGTTCACTTGAAAATGTGAAGGCGGCCCTGCAGCGCTCTGTGGTAAGCGTGTTCGGCCAGCCGGATCTCCAACCGCAGCCGGACGCGTAGGAATCAACCCCTTCCAGCCAGGACTGGCCTCTCATCTGTGCACCCAGCCTGGCCGATCTCTCAAGCCGGCGAGCCTGTTCCGGTTCTTCCTCTGAGAACTTGATAGCCGTACAGCGGCAGTAGACGGCTCCGGTCTCCTATTCTGGCATACTGCCGCCCCTGATTCCGCTCAACCCTACAGCATGTGAGCGCAAACGTCCGCCTTGACCGGGGTCACAGGCGGGCGTTTTCTATGTCAGTCTCGGCCCGCGGTATTTCTCTGTTTCTGGTCTTCTCCGCTCGTGGACCGGATCGGAGAGTCGGATACAGAACGACTGGAGCATCGATCCTGAAGGCCATTGTCGCGAGTTCGTTCTCCTTTTGCTCGGTCGCTTCAGGCGGCTTCGAACCTGCGAGGTATTTGTAAGAGGAAAAGATCGCCTCGCAGGTGTGAACGTCAGTGTGCGGTCTCTGCTCCGCGTCGGCGCCGTCCTGCTCGATTGCGGTATGCCCCGGCTTCAAGATCACCGAGAGGTTCTCGCTCTCCGGGCCTGTCATCGGGTGCGTAGCCCCGGCGTCATGAAGAAGCGGGCGACGTGGATTCGGAAGAGAGCCTGTCGGGAGCATCTGATGGACACGTCAGAAAAGCCGGTCCTCATTCCCGTCCGTAGTACACGAAGGGCGCCCACCGTAGCGGATCGGTGTTCTTCTCCCCGTACTCGCCCTCGATGAACCCGCGCTTCGTTTTGGTCACGGCCTCGGCAAAAGAGGTGTCCTCGTTCTTTGCTCGCTTGTAAACCGCCGTCATGAACTGCCGGGTCGATTTGTCGAGCACCTTCCACTGGGACACGAGCGTCGCGTTGGCCCCCGCCCGCAGGAAGGCGTGGGACAAGCTCACCACCCCCTCCCCCGCCACGACCTTTCCGAGGCCCGTCTGGCAGGCCGAGAGGACCGCCACGTCGGCCCGCAGGTTCAGCTCCGCGATCTCCCCCATCGTAAGGTAGCCATCCTTTGCCGCCAGGCTGTCGGACGCGCCGATTTGTGAGAGCACGAGGGCCGAGAGCTTTGGCGCCTCCGGCACCGCGACGCCGTGGGTGGCGAAGTGGACCCGGCGGTAATCCGACAGGGCGCCGTCCCGGCTCAGCGCCCGCACCGTGTCTTCCGACGCGCCCTCGCCGGTGACGATCGTCGATTGGGGACCGGTGAGCCGACCGAGCTGCTGTGCTTCTTTCTCGGTGCCGGGCAGGTTCGTCCACGCCCGGTAGCCGAGCTGCTGGTAGGTGGGGCGCGGGCTCTTGCCCTGCTTCATCCGGCGATCCGCGTCCTGCGAAAGCGTCGACGCGTGCTCGTTGGTCGCCACGCGGGTGGAGCCGCCCCGCGCCTCGGCCACCGGTGAGCTGCCGTTCATTACCGGATCCGGCTCGTAGGCAGCCCCGCCCAGGGCGAGGAGGGGGCGGTTCCGTGTCTCGTAGTCCCGCTCCTGAAGCTGGCGGAGCACCGTGAGCGACTGGGCGTAGCGGACGTGCTTCTTCTGGGCGAGGTACTGCCCGGTCGAATCTCGAACCGTCTCGAACGGGAGGTATCCGAGCGCGCCGGTCGGGACGACGATCAGTTCGTCTTTGTCTTCGATCTGCTCGTCGAGCGGGTCGAGGAGGAGCCGGTGGAAGCGCCCGGCAAGGTCCTGTCGGACGGCGGGATCCGTGTCGCCGTCGGTCAGGTGGTGGCGGTAGAGGCGAACGGTTTCTGCGAGGCTCGGCGTCCCTCCATCCGAGGCGG
>CAZSBW010000334.1:0-3936 GCA_964604815.1 uncultured Salinivenus sp.
CGGTGGACGAGGAGCCCGCCCGGGCGGGCATCGATCCCTACGTGCTGCTCATCGATCGCGACACGGACGACAATGTGACGGCGGTGTCGAAGGCGGAGACGACCGAGTAAGCTCTGACCCCGAAGGCGCGATTCTGGAAGGAATCTCCTAGTGGTGCGTCAATCGTGATTCTTCGTACGCGTCTGGAGGATATCAAAACCTGTTCGAGGGGCCAATAGCGGGAGAATCAACCTTCAACGACGACGTGGGGACAAACGGCGGGTCGTTCCCTACGATAACGTTGGAAGAAATAACTCGGAGAATGGGGTCTGACAAATCACTAAACACACTGCTTTAGAAACAGAGCCTCAACTGCGATGCTTCGACGCACCGTCAGCATTTTCCTCGTCGCCGTTTTCCTCACCGGATCCGCCTTTGCCCAAGAGGGGGCGGTGCCGACCGAGCGCATCGACTCGCTGGTGACGGCCTACCACGACGCCGGTCTCTTCAATGGGGCGGTCCTCGTGGCACAGGGCGACTCGGTGGCCTACGCGAGTGCTGTGGGGGACGCCAACAGGGCGTGGGACGTGGCCAACACGACCGACACCCGCTTCCACGTCGGCTCGGTCACGAAGCAGTTCACCGCTGCGCTCATTCTGACGCTCGTGGAAGAAGGCACCGTCGCGCTGGACAGCACGATTTCGACCTATCTGCCCGACTATCCGGGGCCCGGGGCGGAGCGGATCACCCTCCATCACCTGCTCTCGCACCGATCCGGGATTCCGAGCTTCACGAGCTTCGAGGACTACCAGTCGCGCATCATGCGGCGGGAGTGGGAGCCGGACTCGCTCGTTGCTGAGTTCGCCACCCGCGGGCTTCAGTTTGAGCCCGGCAGCCAGTGGGCCTACTCGAATTCCGGCTACTTCCTGCTCGGCGTCATCGCGCAGGAGGTGACGGGGCAGCACTACGCCGACGCGCTGCGCGAGAAGGTGCTGGCCCCGCTGGGGCTTGACGGCCCGATTGGGTACGCCTTTAGCGACGATGTCATCGAGCGGGAGGCGAGCGGCTACCGGCAGACGGTATGGGGCTACCGACGAGCCGAGCCCATCGAGTCGTCTGTGCCGCTGTCGGCTGGCATGCTCTACGCCACGCCGACGGGCCTGCACCGCTGGACGCGCGTCCTCCACACCGGCCAGGTGCTTCCGGACTCGCTCTACGACGCCATGACAACCGCCCACTCGGACAACGGATACGGCTACGGGCTCGTGATGCGGTCGGACACCATTTCGGGGACGCCGGTCTCAGTGACGGGGCACGGCGGGGGCATCAATGGCTTTGCCTCGTCCCTCAATTACACGACGCCCGGCGACTACACCGTGGTGGCCCTCGACAACACGATGAGCAAGCACACCGGTCGCCTCGCAGGAGGCATCCGTCAGCTTCTGTTCGGCGGCTCTCCGCCGCCGCCCCAGCCGTCGGTGGCGCGGGCGCTCTGGGACGTGCTACAAGACCAGTCGGTGGCCGTCGCGACGGCCCGCTACCAGACCCTCAAGCAAGAGCAGCCCGAGGGCTACGAGTACGGGTCCACCGAACTCGTGCGCCTCGGCGACGCGCTCCGCCAGAAGAACCGACCGGAGCCGGCCGTCGGGATCTACGAGTTTGCGCTCTCGCTGGACTCTACCCTCGCGGACGCCTACGCGGGCCTTGGCCTCGTTCAGAAAACGCTGGGCAATCGCGACGCTGCCGTCAACCACCTCAAGGCCGCCCTCGATCGAAATCCGGGGCACGACGACGCAGAACGGGCCCTTCGGGAACTGGGCGTCGAGACCGAGTCGAAGACGGTCGACGTGTCGCCCGAGGCCCTGGAGCGCTACACCGGTGTCTACGCCGCCCGTCCGCGGCCCAGCTTCAAGATGACGGTGACCCGGCAGGGCAATCAGCTCTACACGCAGGCCACGGGGCAGCGAAGGATCAAGGTGAACCCGGTCTCAAAAACGCGGTTTGCCGCGCAAGTGGTCGATGCCCAGATCGAGTTTGCCGTCGAGGACGATGGGTCTGTGCCCACACTGACGCTCTACCAGCGGGGGCAGGAGATCGTCTTTGAACGGACGACCGAAGAGGATCAGTAGCCCTCGCTTGCCACTCTTTTCTCCTTTTGAACGAATTCAACCGACCCTTCATGCTGAATCGCACTCTCGCACTTGGTCTCGGACTCTTGTTCGCAGCAGGACTCACGGTCCTCTGTGCCCAGCCCTACGAGCGCACCGTGCGCGACACCGTGGACCTCGCGGCGGGCAGCGTTTCCGTCGAAAACGAGGAGGGAAGCGTCACCGTCTCTACCTGGGCGCGCGACGAAGTGGCGTACCGGGCGCGCATCGTGGACGAGCAGATTGAGGAGGCCGTGCAGCAGACCCGCATCGAGGTCGACCGGGCCGATGAGGCGCTTTCGCTCACGACCCACTACGACGAGGTAGAGGGGCAATGGACGTTTGGTCCCAAATCATTCGGCTACGTCAAGACGACGCCGAAGGTGCACTACACGCTTCGAGTGCCCGCGTCCGCCTCGCTGCACCTCACCGATCACGAATCGGACATCGACGTGTCTGGGCTTGCGGGGGCGCTCACCATCGACACGCACGAGGGGACTGTTCGGGTGTCCGATCACAGTGGCCGGGCCGAAATCTCGTCCCACGAGGGGCGAATGGTCCTTCGGAAGATCTCCGGCAATCTCATCGTGGACACGCACGAGGGAACCGTCACCATCGAGGACCTTCGTGGACGTCTCGACCTGGAGATGCAGGAGGGCCGGGCCGACGTGCGAATCGACGCCCTGAAAGAGATTGTGGCGGACACGCACGAAGGAACCATTGCTCTGTCGTTGCCCTCCTCTGTAGGATTTGATCTTTCGACCGATCTTGGGGACGACGCCGAACTCGAAAGTGACGTTGATCTGACGTCGGTGCGGCGAGACGACACCGATTACCAAGGGGCCGTACGAGGTGGGGGGCCGCTCATCCGATTGACGTCACACGAAGGCCGGATTACGCTGTCACAGTAGTGAGGGAGGAGTCCTGCGGCCGCTGTCTGGGTCGGAGGTAGGGGGGCGGCCAACTGAGCGGCGCCGTGCGACGCGCACCCGACAATCGGGGGCTGTTCGGTTCCCTCGAATACCGTACGTCCTTCGTGTGCAAGAACACGTTCTGCCCCTTCGTCCTTCGGTGAGCACTGTTCAGAGGCAGTGCATCCGCAAGCTCCCACACGGCTTCGGCTCGCCCTCGTACCAGGAAAAAACGCCGGGGACGTTCTCCCGAACGGCCCCGACATCAAGAAACGAACTTCACGCGAGGCACGACGGTAAAGCTACTCAGCACATCGTCCTCCCCAACATGATCCCACTGCCGTGAGCACCTACGATCCCCTATACGCCCCCAATCCCCAAGAATGGCTGGCGCTCGATGAAGAAGAGCGCCTGGACCTCGTGCGCCACTATCACGAGAGCGAAAACGAACTCCCCGACGAGGTCGACACAGAGCTCCACGCAATCTGTCACGTGACCGTCGAGAACCAGACGGCGCTCGGCGACGAAACGCCCGTGGCCGACACGCTGGACCGCCTCGTCGAGGAAGGACTCAACCGGCACGAGGCCATTCACGCCGTGGCGGGCGTGCTCATGGAGCACCTCTGGCAGAGTCAAAACTCGGATGCACAGGGACGGGGAGCCCCGGGCGCCTCGTTCTCGACTAGCAGCTACTTTGAGGCTGTGAAGAACCTGACCGCGCAGGAATGGCTCGACCAGGCCCAGGACTATTAAAGGAGCGCAGCACGAAGGGGGCGTGCAGGCGCAACCGGTCTCTTGTGCGTCAGAAAAACTCGTCGTTTTGAGGGAGCCGCCAGGCAATCTGTGTGCCTTTTCGAGATTAACCACCGGACGCCATCCAGATGAGAAGTACTTCGAAG
>CAZSBW010000335.1:0-3936 GCA_964604815.1 uncultured Salinivenus sp.
CCGACGTGAACGCTCCGATGTGGTAGTGCCCCTCCGGGGCGGCATCATTTTCTAATGCCAATTGCGAGCCTTCCATGTACATTTCTGCTCTCATCCGTCCACGTAGGGGACGACCGGCGGGTCGTCCCTACATCGGGATAGAGGCAGAGTCTACAGTTCAGTTCCCATTTGCAGACCGCGCCGATCGCTCAGAATCTGTACAATGATTCGGCGCAGATGGTATAACGCGGGAAACGGAGGGGAGGAGTCTCACGAACGCGGGGAAGTCTCCCTCCCGGTTCGGCGGATCGGTCCGGCAGGGGAGCCTGAAGAGGGATTCTTACTTTCTGCTGATAGGTGTGTCTGATTATGACTGCTTTTGGGGTGTACACGTTATTGGCGGTTCTGACGATCATTGTCGCTGGGGGGATGGGGGGATACGCCGTGGTGCTTTACAACCGCATCGTACGGCGTGAAAATCAGGTCGACGAGGCCTATGGAAGCATTCAGGCAAACCTGAAGAAGCGGCACGACCTGATTCCGAACCTGGTTTCGTCGGTCGAGGAGTACATGGACCACGAGAACGAAACGCTAAGCAAACTTGTGGAGCTCCGCAATCGGGCAGCCTCCGGCGATCTGTCGGAGCAGAAGCGGGCGGAGGTAGAGACGCAGATGACGCAGGCCCTCGACACCCTCATGGTGCAGGTAGAGGAGTATCCCGACCTCAAGGCCAGCGACAACTTCGAGCACCTCCAGAGCTCGCTCAACGAGGTTGAGGAGCAGCTCTCTGCGTCGAGACGTTTCTACAACACGGCCGTCAGGCGCTATAACGACAGTATCGAAACGTTTCCGGCCCGCGTACTTGCCCGGGAGTTCGGCTTTGAGAGGCGAGATGTGTTCAAAGCAAAGGTGGAGGGGGAGAAGACGCCGGACGTGGGCTCGCTCTTCGACGAGTAGCGTCGGGGACTCGGGAAGGCGGGCCGCACGTTTTGCGACCCGGGCGGGATCGTGCGTGCCGTCATTTCTCTTCGAACACAAGTGGGCTTCCAGACCCTTTCGTGATGAGGACACTCGACGAGTTTAGGACCTTTTACGAGAACGAGCTTCAGGACGCAATTGCGAAGAGCCGGCAGGAGATTGAACGGTTCGATGCGTCGGAGGAGGCGGCCTATTCCGTCGTCGATGCCGTTCAAATGGGGGGGCTCTTTGCTGTTCCTGCGTTTCTCTGTCGGATTCCCTTCGTATACGAAGAGGTGGGGCTGGCGCACGCCCTGGCTGATGCAGGGGAGATCGCACTGTGGGTCGGCGGCATCGTTGCGCTCCTGGCCTGGATCAAGGGCGTCGAGGCCGGAAAACGGATGCTCGAAAGTGCGCACGTGCAGGAAACCGTCAAGAAGAACGTCGCCTCCAAAATCGTCTCGTTCTTCGGCGAGGATTTTTCGCTGGATCCGGCCGATCAGATCGACAAAGAGACGATCAATGAAAGCCTAACGTTTCCCCGGGCGGCGAAGGAGGCCTACGGGGAAGATTTCGTGAGCGGGACCGTCGGGGACACGGCCGTGGAGTTCTCGGAGGTTATTTTGTCGAGGAGCCCGTTCGCTGAGGTCAAACAGGTCGGTGTCCTCACGACGGAGGAGAAAAAAGAGCAGGTGGAGAAGATGAAACGGTACAAGATGAGCAAGATGGCAGCGGCGGACAACGCGCACTTCTTCCGGGGCCTCTACTTTGTGGCGGATTTCCCCAAGGCCTTTCGTGGCCACACGGTCGTTCGCCCGACGGATGGGGATCTTGACCCCGAGGATCGGCTGACGACCGCCGACGGACCGGCCCTCGGGCGTCTCGAGCAGGTTCACTTGGAAGACCCGGAGCTGGAATCGGTCTACAACGTGTACGGCACCGATCAGCAGCAAGCCCGCTACATTCTGTCTACGTCTCTGATGGAGCGGATTAAGAATTTTCGGGGGCGTACGGGGAAGAGCGTCTATCTGTCATTCTACGAGTCAAACATGCACGTGGCGGTGCCCTATTCGCGGGATTTGTTGGAGCTACGGGAGTTGCGTTCGAAAGAGGAGTTGCTGGGGGACACGGAGATCGGCACCATCGTCGACCGGGAGCGCGCGTTCGACTACTTCAAAGACCTCACGTTCATACTGGAGATCGTTGAAGAGTTCGACCTGAACACGCGGATTTGGTTGAAAGCAACGGTGTGAAGTTGTGTGCTTGAGTTCTACACAGGCGGGTCCAGGGTCTGCTAATACCGCCGCTCAGGGTCGATCAGTTTGCAGGGGTGAGCGGCAAACTGTGACCTCCACCTTGAAATTGAGCTGCCTCGAAATACCGGTGCTCACGGAGTTCCAGCTTCCAGTAGGTGCCCCAGCGTTCCTGAATGTCTTTGCCGGATCCAGCCTCGGAGTCAAACGAGGAACGAAGCGTTTCTCCTCCGGTCTGCTCTCCCTTCTCCCGGGGCGACGGTTCTCGCCCTCAACGGCCGATTGGCATGGTGTACGTCAGGCTAGCGGTGACGACATCGTGCCGGAGCGCGGAGTAGGTGTCCGGGAGGGGGAAGAGCTCGTCGGACGCGCCCGGCGGGCGGGCGGCGGGTGGTGTTGACCCGAAAAAGACGTTGCGGAAGCCCGGGTTGTAGCGCAGTTCGAGGGCCAGGCGGCCCGCGCCTCCCACTGGATAGCCGAGCCCTACGCCGACGACGAGGCCAACGTCCCACCGTCGCATCTGTCCGGTGTTCAGGAGGGCCACGCGCTCGGCAAAGTCCGTCTCCGTGCTGCGAAAGTTGCGCCGGAGAATGCCCTCCAGGGCCGCGTCCACCGACAGCCCGGCGACGGCGTGGAGGGACAAGGGGCTGGGGATCGGAACGTCGCGTCGACCGAGCAGCTCTCCCTGCACGTACGAGAGCCGGTACCGCTCCACGGCATAGCTCTGGGACCGGGGCCGGGAGAAATGGCCGCCCTTCTGGACGTAGAGAAGCTCCGGCTGCAGCGCGAAGTGATCGCTCACGGGCACGATCACGTACGCCCCGACGTGAAGGTCAAGCCGTGGATTCGCGTTGATCTCCGGGTCCCTGCTGGCAAAGGGAACGGCGCTGTCGTTGAGGAACCCAAACGTGGGTCCGATGCGAACGCCGATCTGAACGCCCTGCGCGTTCGCGGGGCACATCGTCCCCACAGCGAGGAGAAAACAGGCAGCGACCAGCGGGAGCACGGCCGCGACGGGCCCGAAAACGGACAAGTCCCGCTGTGCGAGGCGGTCGGGGGCGAAGGCCGATGGAGCCATTCGGGGGATGGGTTCGGCAGAACGGACGATGCTCCATTCGTACGAGGCGAACCGGCCATTGGTGCACGGCCCCGACAGCCCAGGCGGCATTCGGCCGTCTCTCCCGCCGTTGGTGTTGCCCTCACTGCGTGCGCAAGACGAGGTACTGCATGCGCCCGTCGCGGAGAACGTGGGCGAGGAGACGCGTGCCGGGCGCTTTCGACGCGAGCAGCGAGCGGAGCTGTTCAGGGCCGTCCACGCGCGTGTCGTTGATCGTGTAAATCACATCGCCGGGCTTGAGCCGGTCGCCCCAGGGGGTGGGCGGACGGCTGCTCGCCGCCACCACGGCGCCGGTGGGCAATCGCAGATTCGCCACGTGCTTGGCCACCTCCTCCGTCAGGGGCAGGGCCATGATGCCCAGCGTGCTGATCAGGTGCTCCTCTGGGTTGGCCATGTCGGAGAAGCGAGCCTGGTCGTCGCGCCGCCGCACGACCCGAACGTTCGTTCGGAAGGTAGAATCGCCCCGGACGACGCTGAGCTGAACGAGGGATCCCAGCTTGGGATAGATGTTGACGTCGAGCTCGCGGCCGTTGTGCATGGGCTCCCCATTGAGGCGCGTCACCACGTCGCCGGGTCGGAGGCCGGCGCGCTCGGCGGGGCTGCCGGGAAAGACGTCGCTGAGCACGACCC
>CAZSBW010000336.1:0-3935 GCA_964604815.1 uncultured Salinivenus sp.
TGGGGCAGACGTCTCGCTCTGCGGCCCCGCCACGATGCTGCCGGTGGGGATGGCCGAGGCGATGGGCGTGCGCACCACCACGGACCTCGACGCCGCGCTCGACGGGTGCGACGTGGCGATGGCCCTGCGCATTCAGATGGAGCGCCAGGACGAAGGCCTCTTCCCCAGCATCCGCGAGTACCACATGCAGTTCGGCATCACCGAGGAGCACCTGCGCCGCCACCCCGATCTCCTCATCATGCATCCCGGGCCGGTGAACCGCGGGGTGGAGCTTGCCAACGCGGTCGTCGACCACGAGCGCGCCATCATTCTGAGCCAGGTCACGAACGGCGTGGCCCTGCGCATGGCCATCCTCTACCTCCTGGCCCCG
Organism: uncultured Salinivenus sp.; assembly: GCA_964604815.1. Classification (GTDB taxonomy): domain Bacteria; phylum Bacteroidota; class Rhodothermia; order Rhodothermales; family Salinibacteraceae; genus Salinibacter. Next base: position 371 of record CAZSBW010000336.1, read on the forward strand.
CAGCGAGAGCAGTAGCGCTTCGCGACAGCTGGAGACGTCTGCGAGGGGCTTTCATCGAGTGAGGAAAACAGCCCCCGTCGTCGGCGCGTCGACCCCCCACAGGACTACCGAACCACCGTGATCTTCCGGGTTACCGTCTGATCGCCGGCCTGGAGGCGGGCGAAGTAGACGCCGCTCATGAGCGGGCCTGCATCCAGCCGCACGGTGTGCCGCCCGGCCGTCTTGCGTCCCCGGTCGAGACGGGCCACCTGCCGCCCCAGCACGTCGTACACGCGCAGCGTTACCGGGGCGGGATCCGGCAGGGCATACGTGAGGGTGCCTTCTTCCCGCACCGGATTCGGATGGGTGGTAAGCGTCACCGCGGAGGGCAGCGCGTCGCTCGACTCGCTCTCGACGTAGGCCTCTGTCCCCATCGCCACCTGGAGGGTCGTCGTCTCCGCCTCGGGCTCGATCCGGATCGAGGACCGGTCGTGCAGGTCGTAGGTTGCCCCGGCCGCTGGATGGATCAGAACGAGGGATCGGGTGTCCAGCGCGTCAGTGACCTGCGTCGTCAGGCGGACGGGAGCGCCCTCGCGACTCGTCAGCTGCAGGTCGAAGGTCTGCCCGCCGTCTGCGGCCGAGGGCGGACGACGCTCGGCCATCAGAAACCGGGCTCGCTCCGAGGACGGCGTGTCCGACGCTTCCAGCCGCAGGCTTGTGGCCTCGAACCGGCTCGGCGGGGCAATCAGGTCCTCGGCGCCGAGTCCGCGGGCGGCGTTTTCGTCGAGCGCCATCGTGACCGTTGAGCCGGACGCCTCCTCGCCCGCGACCGGTGTGGCCGTCAGCGCCAGGCTCGCGCGCGGGCGCTCCGCTGACGACGCCGCCGTTTTCGAGCCGGGCGCGCCGGGGTACGGGATCGTCAGCGTGTCCCGGTCCGCGTCGTCGTTGCGGAAATAGTACGCGCGACCGGTCCGGGCCGATCGAAACGTGTCGGCCTTCGAAAAGGACCCATCGAAGTCCCAGATCGCCTGCAGCGTGTCCGGCGTTTCGGCCTGCACCCGGGTCCACGCGACGTCCTGGTCCGTCGGGTTGGAGATCACGTTCCAGCCGTCTCGGAGGAGAACCTGGGCGACGGAGTCGCCTACGAGGTCGACCGTCGGCGCGGAGTCGGCGTACGACCAGCCCGTTTGTGCGATCAGCCAGAAGCCGTTGCCGGGTTGAAAGGCAAAGCGATCCGAGCCATCGAACCGAACCAGAAAGTCTTCCGACGAGCCGTCGTCCAGGTAGGCCTGCCAGTCGGCTCCGGCCTGCCCCTCGATCACGTCCGACAGCGGGCGACGCCCCTGTCCGGGCAGCGCCGCGAGGCGATAGTCCGACGAGCGGACCGCCTCGCCGAAGGAGCGGTTCACCGCGGCGTCCACCTGCTGCGGGTACAGAAAGGCGCGCGCTTCATTGGAAAACGAACTTTCGACGTCGGCGGTGTCCACGGCCGTCACGCGATAGTAGTAGGTAGATCTCGGCGTGGCCGTGGTGTCGGTGAAGGAAGACGTGCCGATCGACACGCTGTCGAGGGGGGTGAGGGAAGCGGGGTCGCTGGAAGCGTCGATGGGAGTAGTACTGCGATAAATTCGGTACCGGAGGGAGTCGGTCGCTCCAGATGCGGCCGCGACAGCCGCCGTGCGCGCAGCCGTCTTCGACGTGCCCCACTGGAGATCCACCGTCGATCCATTTTGGCCCACTTCGGCGGACAGGTTGGCGGGAGCGCCGAAGGGCGGAAACGTCGGCTCCAGAACAAACAGGCCCTCCCCGATGCTGCTGACGATGATGATTCCACTGTCAAAGAAGGGATAGGTGCTCCACGCGCCGTTGAAGGAAGCGTCGTTTGAGGCAGGAAACGTGTCGAAGTATCCGACCTCGGCGGGATTCTCGGGATCGGACACGTTCAAAATGCGGAGGCCGCTTTCGTAGTTGGCCTGGTAGGAGAAGCGACCTTTCACGTATTGGTTGTGATCGATGGCCCCCGTTTTCCCCGAAAAGCTCTTTACGAACTCAGGTGCATCCAGGTCGGACACGTCGAAGACGAGCGTTCGAGTCTTCTCTACGATCCCCTGGCTTTCATCGAGCTCGTCGTCTACGAGGAGGTATTTCTGATCTTCCGTCAGCCAGGCCTGATGCACGTACCCCGGCTGGGGATACGTCGTGTTCGTGATTGTTTCTGGGGCGTCCTTGTCGGTGACGTCGGCAATGTTTAGCTGACTTTCGTTTGAGTTGAAGCAGATCTCCCGGCCCTCATAGTCGGCATCGGGGCCCTGATACTTCACACACTGCGTATCGTGTGTGTACCCGGGAGTCGTCACCCCGCCCGTCGCCAGGTCGGTTTGACACCCAGCGAACTCGGGTTGGTCGGGCGTGCGGAGGTCGATCATGTGCAAGCCGGCCCCGCAGTCGGCGGAGTCGGGCACGCTTTGCTCATCATCTGTAATTCCGACCACGTATGCGTACCCACTTTCCCGATTCAAGGCAATGTTGTGGGCTGTCGAGAAGCGGTTGTAGTGCGCCGTTTCGTCGAAGGTGACCGGCGGATTATCGACGGACCGAAGCTGGGTAAGGTCGAAGACCTGCAGCCCGTGATCGCCGGCTTCGCTGACGATATACGCGTGGTTGTCATAGACTTTCACGTCGCGCCACGTGCTTGCTGCGGAGTGGCTCAGCAGTTCGCCGAGATAAACGGGATTTGTTGGGTCGCTCACGTCGACGAAGGCCGTCCCGTCCGTACGTCCGATAATCGCGTATTCGTCGCCGCTTTGCGGGTCGGTCCAGCCCCAGATGTCGTTGAGCCGAGTCCCACCGCCTCCTCCGAGGGACGCAACCGGCAGATTCGAGAGGAGATCGATGTTTTTGCACGGATACGCGTCGGCCGTTCCGTCCGTACACGGTGTCTTCGCGTCTTTGGTAACGGCCTGTCCTCTCGCCGGGCGCACATGCGCCTCCATTCCGATTCCGAAAACGAGACAACTGAGAAGAGCGAGAGCAAGTCGATACGACGGACGGGAGGAGGCCACAGGCGATGGAGTACCTTGCATGTCGAAAAAACGAGGGGAGAACGAGGAGTTCTCTTTCTTCGGGACGTTCGAAAACGCTGCGAGGGACTCTCCGTTTCGTCGGGGGGGGCGGTCGTCGGCAGTGGGCAGTCGAGCACCCCCGACTGCCGAGGCGGAGGGCGGAACGTCCTGTCCGGTTTGGTGTGGGAGGAGACGAGGCAACAGCGCACATCGTTCACGCAGTCGAAAGCATGAGCGAGGACTTTCTTCAGCAGGACGTTCGCTACGTGAAGGGCGTCGGCGAGAAGCGGGCCGACGTGTGGGCCGACGCCTACGGGGTGCGCACTGTGCGCGACCTCCTCCACTTCTACCCCCGCCGCTACCTCGACCGCACGACGGTCACGCCGGTGGGGCAGCTTCAAGAGGGACCGGACCCGGTGACGGTCGTCGGCACTGTGCGCCGCAAAAACATCGTGCCCGGCAACAACCAGAAGCGGTTCGAGCTCGTGCTGGAGGGGGAACAGGGCGGGCGCATGAAGTGCACC
>CAZSBW010000337.1:0-3918 GCA_964604815.1 uncultured Salinivenus sp.
GAAAAGCGCTCCAGCGCGTCGGCGGTGCGCACGGCCGTTCCGCCGCCCACCGAGACGGACCACGCCTCCGTGAGGGGCGCCGTTACCATCAGGGCGCCGCTTACGTTGAGCTCCTGCTGGTCGAGCGCACCTGAATCGAGCGATCCGGGGTCCGGTTCGGCGACATTGAGGTAGACATCGGTCACCTGGTCCTCGTCGGCCCCGGCCCAGACGACGTCGGCGCGGACGGTGCCGGTGGCTTCCACCTCGCCCAGCAGGCGCGTAACCTGCGTAAAGACGCCCGCGTCGGCGATGGTCACGCCGGGCCAAATCTGATCGCTCTCGTAGAAGGGGGGCACGACCCGGTTCCCGTTCATTACCACCTCGAAGGGGCGCTCGGCATCGCGGTAGGCATGGTAGCCGTCGGCGCCCACCGTGACGCGCAGGTTGGGGGAGGGGACCAGCTCCGTGGCCAGTCGCCCCCCGACCGTCGTGACGTCGGAGGTGACGGAGATGCGCAGCGGATTCGGCGGCACGCCCGGCATAATTCCGCCCGCCTCGAACGTGGGTTTCTCCCGATTATTCATCGTGTGGAGGGTCTGGTACCCGTACGCCTTCGCCTGCACGGAGCGCACGAGGCCTTGCCCCGAGGTGTACTCGTAGCCCAGGCGCGCTCGCCCGGACTTGAAGACGTCCGCGTTGAGCAGACGACCGGGATAGCTCACGTCGTCCTGCTGCTGGTAGCCGCCCCCGGCGGTCAGGCGCTGATCGTCGTTGATCTTGTATCCGACTTTCGCGCGGAGCTCCCGGTTGAGAAAGTCGGCGGGCACCGTTCGCCCGTCTCCGGACTCGTAGTCGGTGCCCTGCCGGTAGGACCCGTCGACGCGGTAGGCGACGGCGCCGCGTCGACCGCTCGCGGTGCCCGCTACGTCGTAGGAGTCAAAGTTGCTGTCGTAGCCGCTTTTCACTCGTCCCGTGAGGGGCTTGCCGGAAGGGATGCTGAAGAGGTCGTTCGTTTCCGCGCGGACGGCGCTCAGTTGCCCGCCGCCCCACGTGAGGGCGTACGGGCCCTTGGCCACCTCCACGCTCTGCAGGGTCGAGGGGCCGGTGTGGCTCAGCGGCGAGTCCATCCGGGCCGGCCCCGCCGGGAAGGTGCGCATGCCGTCGACGTAGACGCCCACCTGCGTCTCGCGCAGGCCGCGCACGACGGGGTCGAGCCCCACGGGGCCGCGCCGCACGACGTCCACGCCGGACATCGTCCGCAGGAGCTCGCCGGAATCGCGGGCGTTGACTTCCTGGATTTCGGCCTTCCGAATTTTCTCGGCGGCCTCGGTGCTCGTGGATCGGGCCGTCACCTCGACGGCGTCGAGGCCGACCGTGGTCGGCGAGAGCGCCAGGTTCACGCGCGTGGGTTCGCCGGCGGATACGTCCACCTCCACCGACCGGGGCGCGTAGCCGACGAAGCGGGCCTGCACGGTGTACGTGCCGGGCTCCAGCCCCTCAATGCTGAATTGGCCCTGCGGCCCGGTGCTCGCCCCCCGCTCCGTGCCCCGGGCCACCACGTTCACGCCGGGGAGGGGGCGGCCCGTTTCCGCGTTGCTGACGCGGCCGGTCACCGTGCCGGTAGCCTGGCCGAGCGCACACTCCGCTCCGGCCAGGGAAATGATGAAAAGTACGACGAAGACATAGGTTGCTCGCAGTGTGTTCATAACAATCCTCCACAGATTCGTTGGTCCGCGCGGGAGACCCATCCCGTGCGGGCGTCACTCAGGCTGAATGGACGGCCTGCGGGGTCCGGGCAGGCTGTCGATGAGCCGGGAGGCGTGGAGGATGAAAAACGTCGTCGCCCGTCCGTTGAGAAGAGAGAAGGGAGCGGCGCGGCGTACGGGAGAGCGGATGCGACCGCGGCTTGGGCGGCTGAAGATCGGAGGCCCCCACCCATTTCGTGTACACCGGCGCCCGAAGGGCCGTCGGGCTATCTTCACCGCAGCCCTCCAGAACCGGGCCGTCCGTCGAGGGAGGCGCGGTGTCATCGTGGTCGCAGGAACAGGGCCCGTCCGGATTCATGGGGCAGACGCCGTCCGGATGCGCGCACTCGTGGTGGGGCGTCGTGTGCTGGACGTGCTGGACGATCAGCTGCAGGGGCACGCCCTGCAGGCCGATCGCGACCCCGAGTAGGAGGGCAAGGGCCTGGATCCAGCGGGAGGGACGATCTGCGTGAACGTTCGGTTTCACGACGAGCCCACGTCAATGCAAGGAGCGGCCCTTACACCGAGTCAGAATGGGATGGATCGTGTGCGGTCGTCGAACTCCCAAAAAATTGACGAACGAAACGACCGGTACACGTCGATCTCGAACGGGGGAAGGAGGAGAAGACGAGCCGAGCCGCCGGGGCAAAACACTTCTGCACGTCACCGATTGGGGAGATGGACACCGTCTCCCTCCGAGGCGTTTCGAAAACGATCTTTCCTCAACCACAGATGTCTACGATGGACGCACGCACACCGAAAAATCGAACCGGATACCGTTTTTGGCTTTACGTCCCGGTCTTAGCAGTCGCGCTTATTCTGGCTGGCTGTTCGGGAGATGGCGACGAGCAGGATTCCGAGTCAAGTGACCAGCAGCCACAGGCCCAGTCCGAGCAAATGGGGCCGATGCAGGACGCTCAGTCTCTGTCGTCCGACGACGTCACCGACGAGCAGGTACAGAAGGCGGCGCGCATCGCCATGTCCGTTCAGATGGGGACGCGGAAAGACCGAATGCAGATGCGCAAGGAGATGAAGGAGAAATACGGCAATCCGAAGCAGATGGACTCCACGCAGAAAGCCGCGGCGCAGCAGGAAATGCGCAAACGGCAGATGAAGATGCGGAAGAAGCAAATGAAAATCATGCAGGAAGAGGCGGAGAAGGAGGGCATGGACCCGAAGGCCTTCCGGCAGATCATGCGTTCGTCCCGGCAGGACTCGACCCTCCAGAAGCGGCTTCAGTCGGCCATGAAGATGGAGATGCAGAAGCGGATGAAGAAAAAGATGCAGGGCCAGATGCAGAAGAGCCCGAATCAATAAAACCAGCGGCGGGGACTCGGCGCCGTCTGCCCCGGCGGGAGCGCGTGCCCCGGACGCCACCGGCCGGCGAGCGACCGGAGACGCACCGGTACAGAGTCGCTCGGGCGATTACTGATACGTGAATGGGTTCCTAAAGACGATCTCTGCTTATATCAAACCACGGTTCTTCTCACACGAAGAACGGTGTTTACCTACCCGTGCACGGATCAGTACGTTCTTTGGGCGGCGGGGTGATTCGTGCTCAACTGCATGATGAGCCGCCGTGCACCGGTGGACAGGTCATCTTCGGCGATGATGGCAGGGCCGGAGAGCCCGAGGTCGTTGAGGCGCTGGACGAGAGTAGAGGTAGAGGACTTACCGGTGACGACGGCCGTGAGGCGTTCGGGGTCCAGGCCGTGGTCCGTCACGAGGTCCCGGAGGAGGCGAAGCATGCGATTGGGAGCTTCGGCGTCAAGGTGCACCACCACGTCCCGGGCGGACGTCGGGCGCCCATCGGCGAGGGCCGTTCGGAAGTCGGCGGCGCTGGAGGAGCGCACGTCGAAGTGAGCGACGACCTTTTCCTCGTGCTCCAGGTGGCGGGCCAATCCCGACGGCTGCCGGGACAGCGGCGACTGCTCGACGACGAGAACCGGGTGGCGCTCCACGTCGGCGCGGGGAACGGGCGGCACGACCTGTTCCAGGTACTCGTCCACCGCCACGTCGTAGAGAAAGTCGGCCACCCGCTCGGCGAAGGGCGCCTCGTCCTCGGCGTTCCAGTCGGCCTGGAAGGGGTTCATGAGGCAGGTGCGCAGCAGGGTGAGGCTGGCGTCCGCCTCCACAGCGTCGGCCAACACGTCGGGCGTCAGCACGTCGCCCAAGACGTGCTCGTAGGCGG
>CAZSBW010000338.1:0-3917 GCA_964604815.1 uncultured Salinivenus sp.
TCCAGTCGAAGTCCTCCTCCATCTCCGGCGCCTCCCGCTCCACCTTCTCGCGGGCCGCGTCAATCCAGTCCGCCGGGTACGTCCACCGGATGAGTAGACTGGAGATGGCGATGAGCACCAGCCCGCCCACGATCTCGGCGGCCAGGTACTGCGGTCCCAGGAAGATGAGGATCAGGATGCCGAGCTCGATCACGAGGTTTGTCGAAGCAAACATGAACGCCACGGCGCTCACGAAGTGCGCCCCCTTCGCCACCAGCGAGCGCGCCGCCGCGAGGGCCGCGAACGAGCAAGACGAGGACGCCGCACCGAAGATCGTGGAGAGCGACACGCTCTGCGCGTCCGGTGCGCCCATGTACCGGGTGAGCCGCGCCCTCGGCACGAACGACTGAATCATGGCGCTGATGGTGTACCCAAGAACAAACGCCCAGCCGCTCTTCCAGAAGAACCCCACGGCGGTCTTGGCGGCTTCCCCGTACCACGCCCAGATCGAGTGCGTCATCGCGCTTCGGGTCTGCTTGCGAGGACCAGTTTTTCTTTTTAGGGATACCCCCTACCCCTATCTGGTCGACGTGTTTCGAGGCATTCCATTCGCGGAAACCTGGCCTCGTCTTCCAGAAGGACTGTCTCCTCCCTACTTTCCCCCATTCTGCATGGGCGGGCACGGGACGCGTCCGTAGGTGCAAAACACGCAGCAGTCGCCCGCTTCTGGACGGAGCGTCGTATCACAGGCGGGACACGTCCAGAAGAACTCGCAGCGATCCGTCGGCATGGTGGTCTCCGTTTCGGCCCCACACTCCGGGCAGGTGACGGTGGTCTCTAGCTGGACGTCGGACATGGACTACGAGTTGGATTTGCGATGAGAGGAATAGCCGACGTTCTTCGTCGCCCGCGTCAGGGCCTCGACCGAGGTCTTGTCCGGATCGAAGCGGACGACTGCCTCGGGCGGCTTATAGGTTGCCTCGACGCTGTAGACGCCCTCGACATCTTTGAGGGCCGTCGACACGGTCTTCGGGCAGGCTGCGCAGGTCATTCCGTCGACCTTGAGGACCACCTGCCGGAAGGATGCCGGTGTGCTCGATGTCGACGCTGCTGCCTGCTGGGCCGATCTTGAACCGGTCACGGACGCCTGCGCCTGCTGGGTGGCCGCCGACGGCGAGGACGCGAGGAGGTACGGGCTCACGATGAGTGCCAGGACGGCCAGCGCCCCCCCGCCAATCAGCGAACGGCGCGTCGCAGACGAGAACATCGTCTCGCAGTCGCAGTCCGGCTGTCGACTCAGCTTCCATTCGTTGTACCCCGCATAGCCGAGCGCCCCGACGGCGACGGTTACGAAAATCCAGCGGTACGGCGCCAGGGCCGTGAGGCTGCCGATCCACGCCCCGCCGACGCCGAGGCTCACCAGGGCCAGCGGAATCGTGCAGCAGGCCGAAGCCCCAACAGCGGCGCCAATCGCGGCGCCGAGACTCCAGTTCGTTCCGGCATTCGACGTATTCTGGGTGCTCATGAGGGCGATTCAGTTGAATTCAGGTTCAGCACACTCTCGTCCTCTATTGCATCGATGATGGGACAGTCGCTCGTCGGGCCCCCTCCTCCCTCGCAGGCATCAGCCAGCCGCGTGAGCGCGTCGCGGATGCGTTGGAGATCTCGAATTTTTTCCTCCACCTCGTCGAGCTTGTTCTCGGCTTCTGCCTTCACGTCTCGGCACGTCGCTTCGTCGTTCACGCGCAGGTCCAGCAGGCCCTTAATCTCGGCGAGCGTAAACCCGAGGTCCTTCGCCCGCTGGATGAAGCGGAGCCGGTCGACGTAGCTCTCGTCGTAGAGGCGAAAGCCCCCATCGGACCGACGGGGCTTGGGGATAAGCTCTTTTCGCTCGTAGTAGCGGAGCGTTTCGGGATTGACACCGGCCTTCTCGGCGACTTCCCCTCGGGTCATTTCATCCATGAATCGGAAGACAAATCAGGAGTCAGAAACGAACGGCACCCAGTTCGCTCAGTGCGGAACGCACCGGACGAACCGGATGCCTGAAGGACACGGAAGCGCGCTGGTAGATAAGAAGCGCTCACGTCCGTGTAGGATCCCCTGGTGGGGGGCCGGGATCAAAAAGGGAGGACTCATATCGGCTGTACCATGGTACAGCGTTTCTCGAATGCACTGTTATTCACCCTACCTTAACCTCGAAGAACGCCTGCCCCCGACGCACGGTCATTTCGATGTCGGGGAAAACACCTGAACTCGATCATTGCCGAGGTCGACGACGTAGAGGCGACCGTCGTCGTCGAACGCCAGATCGACCGGGCGCTCAAACTGCCCATCTCCGCTTCCCTTCTCGCCGAAGGCCCGCACGAACTGCCCGTCGGGCGTAAATTCTTGGATGCGGTGGTTGAAGAAGTCGGCCACGAAGACGTGACCGTCGGGCCCGGCGGCCACCGCCGTTGCCACGTTGAAGGTGCCGGCCGTCGAGTCGGCCCACGTCTGGTCGGATGGGCGCACCCAGGCGAGCGTGTCGGCGCGGTATCGTTTGATTCGGTGGTTGTAGGCGTCGGCCACCACGAAGCCGTCGGGGAGCGTGACCACGTCGGTCGGGTACGTAAAGCGGTCCGGCGCCCCGCCCGAGGAATCGGTCACGCCCCACTGCCGGTCGAGGGGCCCCTGCGGCCCAAAGCGCAGCGTGCGGTGACGGTAGAAATCCGTGACGTAGACCCGGCCTGCCTCGTCGACGGCCACGCCGCCCGGCGCATCGAAGCCGGTCCCGGCGGCGGACGGAGCGAGCGTGCCCCGAACGGTCCCCTCCAGCGACAACCGGTAGACGCGGTCCGCGGTGTAGTCCGGAACGTACAGCGTCGAGTCGCCGATGGCGATGTGCATCGGGCGGCGCAGCGTGTCGCCCGGGGCGAGGACCGGCCCAATCTGCCGGCGCTCCTCTCCGGCTCGATTGAAGACCCGAATGCGGCGGCCCTCGGCCTCGCTGACGTACACCTCCTCCCCGTCGGTCTCGATACCGATCGGGTTTCGGAAGGGCCCGCTCTCGCTTCCCGCGCCCGTCCAGGCCTCGACGAACCGGTACGAAGGCGCGCTCGGCTCCTTCGACTGACATCCCATCCCGATCAAGATCACCAGCACAAGCGAGAAAAAGGACCACAGCGACCGAGAGAGCATGGCATTAAATATTGACCCGAAGACTCAACGTAGCGATGAAGTCGCGGCCGAGGGCCGATCCGTTCAGGTCCTGCACGACGGGAAGTTGCACGGCACTTCCAATGACGAATCGCCTGGTGCCGTACTGGAGGCCGGGCGCCACGAACCAGGCCGTTCCCCCCGAGTTGTCGAGAACCGCTCCGTTCCGCTCGTGCCGTCCCTGCCAGATGAGATTCGTCTCCAACACGGCGTGAAGAAAGCCGGGCACGCCGCCCCTCAGCTCACGGGGCCAGACGCGGTACTTGGTGGCCACGTCCAGCCGCACCTCGTCGCCGAACTCGAACCCGTTGGCCGCCGTGTTGACCTGATAGACCGACGCCGCATGAACGGCCCCCTCCAGCGCCTGCCACGTGAAGACGAGCCCGACGAACGGGTCCCACGAGCCGGAGCCCAGCTGCAGGGGCTGCGGCAGTCGCCCCAACTGGTCGGTCGCATCATCCTCGCCCGTCGGCGTCTCTATCCCTGCCAGCGGCGCGAGGCGCTGTGTTTGGCCGGGGCGATCGCGCGTCCACACGGTATACCGGGCGAAGAAGCGCACGTCCCCGAGTCCCCTCGGCCCGCGCTGAACCCGTTCCCCGGCAGTCGTCACGTCCAGGTTCTTGTCGAGAACCGGCGCGACGCCGAAGACGGTCCACCGGGACGTGATGCCATAAACGCCCACCAGCGGCATTCCGAAGGCGGTCAGCTCTCGATTCATTGGCCCGCTGCCCCGTGCACGAGTC
>CAZSBW010000339.1:0-3909 GCA_964604815.1 uncultured Salinivenus sp.
ACGTCGTCGCTGAACGTGGGGATCGCCTGCACGATCGTCAGCGCGTTGAGCCACGAGAAGTTGCCGGTGAGCAGGAGCCACCCCTGGAAGCCGATCGTGGCGAGGCCGCCGACGGCGGCGTACGGCTCGGGCGCGAAGTAGAGGAAGGGCACCGCGAGCTCCACGACGTGGTTGCCCAGCGTTTCGAAGCGGTGGAAGCGGTCGGGCAGGTGGTGGGCGTGCCAGCTCAGCGGATTGGGGAGGGGCTGCGTCTCATAGTGGTAGTCCAGGCACGTGAGCCGCCGCCAGCAGTCGTCGCCGCGCATCTTGATGAGCCCGGCCCCGAACATGTTGCGGAAGAGGAGCCAGCAGATCAGCCAGATCATCACGACCGGCGGCCCGCTCGGCCCCGCGCCGAGGAAGATGGCGAGGAAGCCCGTCTCCAGCAGCATCGACTCCCACCCGAAGCCGTAGAAGAGCTGTCCCGCGTTCACGAACGACTGGTACAGCATCCACAGAACGGCCCACAGCGCCATCGAGGCCGGGACGGCGTAGGGCGCCGGGAGCCAGTACGGCCCGGCGAGCAGGGCGACGAGGGACAGCCCGACGCCCGTCCACGCCGCAATGCTAATGGCGCGGTCCGAGGGGAAGACGTAAAAGAGGCTCGGTCGGTCCGTGAAGGCCCAGCGCTGGACGTAGTTCTCCAAGGGCAGGAGGCCGTCTTCGCCCACCAGCGGGCGGAACTGGTTCGCCGCCACGAGGAAGGCCAGCAGGTAGATGGCGGCGAGGCCCCGCTGGAAGAGGAACCGAATGAGCCAGTAGCTCTCCGTGCTCCAGGCGTCCATGGCGGGAAACGAGCCCTCGTTCGAGACCGGAGGACAGACGATGTCCGAAGCGATCTAACAAAGGCAAGCACGTCACAGGTCCGAAAGGGATTACGTCACAGGGCAATCGCATTAAAACTCCGAGCGCATGAGAGGTGCTCAAAAACCCCGATTGTCAAGCACCACAACGCGAAATACACTCTCCTTCGTCGCTCCAAACTTGATTTGGAGCCTATCCAGCCGAACGAATAGACCTCATCGAACGTCAGATGGGCTCTCAGTCAAGCTGAGAGCGACGCGTTTGATTTAGTGCGATTGCCCTGGATTACGTCACCGTCGCCGCAACTCGGCTCTCCAGAGCCCGTACCTCGTCGCAGAGTTGTCTGACCCGTGAGTAATTGCCGGGAATGGCTTGGCCGAGTGGTTCTCTTCCATTTGCCGGATCCTTGTTGCCAACGCCCTTCCGAGTGGCATAGGGCCAGTAGTAGGTTGCTTTCGCGTTCGGCTCAGCCCGAACGTCGGACCAGTTCCAGTCCCGAGGCAAATCGTCGTGGGCTGCCAGGAGCCACACCTCGACCTCTTGATGAGCTTGGCCTCCGAGAAAGTGTTGCGCGCTACGAAGAATCCGTTCCGCAACATCCTCGCGCTCGCGCAGGCTATCTGATTTGTCATTTTCGTCGCCGTCCCGATCCACCAGGAGGAGATAAAGATCAACCAGTGGATTTGTCCGAATCACGTCTTCGAGCTTTTCCGTGTCGAGGGCTTGGTCAACACCAGTGATGAACGGGTCTCTGCACATCTCGACTGTCGCGTGCGGCTTTCCAATCTCATCGAGAAGCGACGAGACGAGAGGCTTGAGGATGTACTGGTCCAGCCGATAGTCTTCAGCGATAACGAGAACATTCAGTGACATGAAGCTCAGGCAGGTGTGTCCTCGATCGGTTCGTTGCCGGTCCCCGCAAACGAAAGGCTATTTTCCATCCAACCGGACTCGAAGAGGCGGCCCAGATCCTTGTGCTCGAGAACGTCCTCGACGTGGGGAAGGTCGAGGACAGGGACGATCGTCGCGTCGGGCTGCTGTTCTCCTCGATATACGACGGACGTGGCGTTCAGGCTCTCGTCGCTAAGGAAGCGCAGAAGCTGCGGCGAGTGAGTCGTAGCCACGACCTGTGTGGGGTGCTCCGGATCGTCGGAGACGTTTTGCTCGATGAGTTGAAGCAGGAGGTGGAGCCGGGTTGGATGCACGCCGTTTTCGAGCTCTTCGAAGAACGACAGGCGGGCGTGCTCCGGACCCAACACCGCGGCAATCACGCCCAGCAGTCGAAGGGTCCCCGCCGAGGTACTGTTGGCCGAGATCTTCTGTCCGTTTTTCTCGACGAGAACCACCTGAATGCGGCCCTGTGCGTCCGAGGGAAACTCAAAGTCCACAACGTCCATCGGCGTCAACTCGCGCACCCAGGACGCTAGCCGCTCTTTTCGGGAATCATCTTTGTAAATCGCCTGCAGGACTGATGACAAGTTTTCCCCCCGGTCGCCCAAAACGGTTTGACCCGGCACGGACGGTCGACGCATCGCTGGAGGATGAAGCTCAAAAAATCGCATGCTCTGCAGTGCGGTGAGCGTTGCCCTGACTGTTCGAATCCACGACGTGTCTATTTCAATTTGCTGAATGATCGGGCGATATCGCGAGTACGTAACCCCCTCAGAGTGTGGGAGAAGATCAGGTGCCCATACCTGAATTGTGTTAGAGTTTGAGTCCGGCGGTTTTCCTTCAGGGTGGGTGTCAAAGATCGGTTCGTCCTGTTTCTCAACAGCCAAGGATTCGCGAGCAATCCGGACAGGAGTCACGTCGTCATCATATCGCGCGCTGGTATCAACCTCGATTCGATACGTGACTCGTTGCTCTTCAGCGGGACCGGATGAGGACGGAAGACTGACGTCGAGTTCAACCTCAATGCCAAAGCGCGACTCCCCGAAGAAGGCAGCTTCCCGCGTCCCTCCCCGGATGCCACTCCAGACTTTTTCCCCACTCTCGCTCCACCGCTCCCCAAAGATGTCGGCGAGCTTGTACCCGCGCCCGAGGGCGTGAAGCACCCGAAAAGCGTCCCGTAGGTTGCTCTTTCCCGCAGCATTTGCCCCAACGAGTACGCTAAACGGCCCCAGCTCAAGCGTGGCGTCCCGGAAGTTTTTGAAATTGTGAAGCTTCAGCCGTCGAATCATAGATCGAGAAACGTATCCTCCGGAACGTGGACGGATTGTTGAGGGGCACCCACTGCGTTCAGGTTTCGTTGACGTCCCCCCTGATCTTGTGGGGCATTGTTAGGAAAAACTGTTTTCTAAACGCAGGCCGGGTCCATCGTTTCCACGGACCTGGCGGAGGAACCGAGTCGGGGAGACTCGTCGGTGAGGTTTCCGACGAGAGCGGGCCACCCTCCGTTTTATCCATCTTCCACCGCGCCTTTCGCAACTCTCAAATTTGCGCTCGTGTAGAAAAGACGTGCGGGGACCCTTGAACAAACCGAACCAGCATGCGCATGAGCGACGACGTCACCACACTGCTCGTGCAGTTCCAACAGCCGTCGGAAGAAGGGCCCGGCGACATCGTGGGCGCCTTCACGAACGAGGCGAACGTGGACCCGGACGCCATCGGGGCCATCGACATTGACGACGGCACGGCCACGGTGGACGTGCGGGCCGGGGTGGCCGACCGCGTCGTGCAGGTGCTCGACGGCGGCCGCATCGGGCAGTCGACGGTGTCGATCACGGCGCTCGACGCCGAGACCGAGGCGGCCCGGGACTACGCCGACCGGCTCGCCGGCCTCGTGGAGCTGGAGCGGGAGGAGGAGATGCGCCGTCACGAGCGGGAGATCGAAAATCTCTCCGGGCGGGAGCGGGAGGACCGGGGCCGCGCCCTCCTCCGCATGCGGGGGCGGGACGAGTCCCGACAGCTGTCGGGATTCGGCGGCCCCCTCGTCAAGTTCATGCGCACGAACAAGGGCGAGCCCCTCCCCGACCACGAGATCCGCGTGGGCGACCTCGTCATGATCTCCAAGAAGGACCCGCTCCGCGACGACAACCCCACCGGCACCGTCACGCAGGTCACGAA
>CAZSBW010000340.1:0-3863 GCA_964604815.1 uncultured Salinivenus sp.
ACGACGGTGCCAGTTATTATCAGTGCAACGGAGAACAATGTGAATTTCAAATACTGGACTGTATTGTGAGATCGCAACCCCAACTCGTGAAGCCCCTGTAACACACCAGTAGTGTGCTTTGGGCAATTGCGGAGCCCGTTACGAACCGCTCGAAGCCCATACACAGACCCGTCCAGTATAGGGGTTTCTTCCCCGAGAAAAGCGGCCCTCGAACACTGGCTTATCGGACAATGCGAGGAGGGGAACTCGATAATCCCCTCCCCGAATCCGGCAATTCCTTTCCTATTCATCGGCATCCCGAGCCAACCGAAATGCGGCATACGGCGATCGATGAGCGTCCGGCTTTCGCACTGAAGGATGGGTCATCGACCAGGAGAAAGAGGGTCAGGGGGATTGACCGTTACCCGGAAGACGGTCAAGCAGGAGCTTGCGTCGCTGGTTGGCCCGTTTACGACGCGTGCCGCCGTCGGCGTCGCCACGGACTGAGGCCGTCTCGGTCGTCCGCCGTCGCCGTGATGGTGGGGGCCTCGTCTTCCTGGGTCCGGGCGTAGTAGAGCGTCGCCGCCAGGGCTGCCAGTTCGTCGCGCCCGGGATCCTCGACCCGCAGCGCATCCGGATCGAACTCGTCGTCGACGAAGTGGGTCGTGAAGTCCCCCGCCCGGAAGCCCTCATGCTGCATGGCGAAGCGACAGAAGGGAATGGTCGTGGCCATGCCCGCCACTTCGTATTCGTCGAGCGCCCGGATCATGCGGTCGATGGCCGCGGTGCGGTCGCGGCCCCAGGTCGTAAGCTTCGAGATCATGGGATCATAGTGGATGAGCACCTCACCGCCCTCCTCCACCCCGGCGTCTACCCGCACGCCGAAGCCGGAGGGGGCCGCGTGCCGCTTCAGCGGGCCCGGATCCGGCAGGAAGTTCGACGCTGGGTCCTCCGCGTACACCCGGCTCTCGATGGCGTGCCCATCGATGGACAGGTCGTCGGTGGTGTAGCCCAGTTCCTCCCCCTGTGCCACGCGCAGCTGCTCGGCCACCAAATCGACGCCTGTGACCCACTCGGTGACCGGGTGCTCCACCTGCAGGCGCGTATTCATCTCCATGAAGTAGTAGTTCAGATCCTTGTCTACCAGGAACTCCACCGTCCCCGCGTTTCGATAGCCGCAGGACTCGGCCGCGGCCACCGCCGCTTGGCCCATCTCGCGCCGCACCTCGGGCGTAAGGACCGACGACGGCGCCTCCTCGATTACCTTCTGGTGCCGGCGCTGGATGGAGCACTCCCGCTCAAAGAGGTGAATCGTATTGCCGTGGTGGTCAGCCAGAATCTGAAATTCGATGTGTCGCGGCTCTTGGATGTACTTCTCGATAAAGACCCGGTCGTCGCCGAACGAGGACTCGGCCTCGCCCTGCGCCCGATCCATCGCCCCCGAAAAGTTCTCGGGCTCGTGAACGATGCGCATACCCTTGCCCCCCCCGCCCGCGGCCGCTTTGATGAGCACCGGATAGCCAATCTCCTCGGCAATCCGCTCGCCCTCATCGGTGCTTTCGACGGCGTCGGTCGTGCCCGGCGCCATCGGCACCCCGGCCTCTTTCATGAGCCTGCGTGCAGCGGTCTTGTCGCCCATCGCCCGAATGGCGTCCGGCGGCGGCCCCACGAAATGCACGTCGGCCTCTGCACAGGCCTCGGCGAAATCGGCATTCTCCGAGAGAAAGCCGTAGCCCGGATGAATGGCGTCGGCGCCGCTGCGGTGGGCGACGTCGATGATTTTCTCCTGGTCGAGATAGGACGCATGGGCCTCGGCAGGGCCGATGTGGTACGCCTCGTCGGCCAGCCGAACGTGGGGAGACGACCGATCGGGCTCGCTGTAGACGGCAACCGTGTCGAGCCCGCGCTCGTGACAGGTGCGCAGGACGCGGACGGCAATTTCCCCACGATTGGCAACGAGTACCTTCTGAATCGGACGTGTTGACACCGAAGAATCCGTCATTTCGTCTGAGCGTATGTGATGGCATGAAATATGTGAAGAGGAAGATACGCCAGTGCCGGCGCGAAAGGGCCGAATCTGGCAAAAACGAAGGAGATCGTCGCGCCCGACCCTGTCAAATGTGACAGGCCGGCGGTTTCGTCGTGCGCTAGACTGTATTCACAGTAGGTGCCGCACCCCATGCCGCAAGCAAAAGACCTGTACGAGGTGCTCGGCGTCGATGAAGACGCGAGCCAAGAGGAAATCAAGAAAGCATACCGCACACTCGCACGCAAGCATCACCCGGATCGCAATCCGGACGATTCGAACGCCGAGGAAAAGTTCAAGGAGATCCAGCAAGCGTACGCGATCCTGTCGGACGAGGAGAAGCGCCAGCAGTACGACGCCCAGCGCCGTTTTGGGGGCGGGGGCGGTTTCGGCGCCGGCGGTCGCGGCTCGTGGGGGCAATCCGCCGGCGGGGGCCCCGAGGTCCGATTCGAGCAGGGCGGCAATTTCGAGGATGTTTTTGGCGGTCGCGGGGGACTCGGCGACATCTTCGAGAGCTTTTTTGGCGGCAGGGGCAAGGCCGGGCAGGGGCGCGATCCGTTTGGTCAGCAGCGCGGACAGCAACGCGGGCAGCGCCGCCAGCAACAGCGCTCGCGGCAGCCGTCGGGACGAGACATCGAGACGAAGCTGCGCCTTTCGTTTCAAGAAGCATTGGAGGGGGGGCGCAAGCCGGTTGAGCTTCCCACCGGGGAATCGATTCGGCTTAAGATTCCGCAGGGCGTGCGCGACGGAACCAAGATTCGCCTGCGCGGTCGGGGCCAGGCTGGCCCAGCGGGGCAACGCGGCGATCTCTACGTGGTCTTCGAGGTGGGCGACCATCCACGCTTTCGACGAAAGGGGGAAGACGTATATCTCACAGAAACGGTCGGTGTTTTCGAGGCCCTGTTCGGCACGGAGCGCCGCGTCCCCACCCCATACGGTCAACACGTCAAGCTGACCATCCCGGCGGGCACGCAGCCGGGCGAGAAACTCCGCCTGCGCGGCCAGGGCGTGAAAACCGAGGACGAGCGAGGCGACCTCTACATTGAGGTGGATGTGGAGGTCCCAACGGACCTGTCCAAGGATCAACGCGAGACGCTTCGCGAGGCCGCCTCGGAGGCCGGTCTGCTCTAATCGCCGTTCACTCTTTTCTAGAACGTCAGCGGGGAAAACGCTCCAACAGAGAGCAGGGGCGTCGGCGGAGAGCGCGCGGTTGCATTCACCTCTTCTGGTTCCCATATTGCATTTGCGTTACGAAATCCATCGGAAAGAGGCATTTACTCCGATGACTCCGCTGAATCGGGGACTCGCTACGTCGGGGAACAGGTCCTCGCCTGTCGTGGATCGCTTTTTTCGTCGATTCGCTTTCCCCCTAGAGCGTTCGCGCTCGTTCGACGTCTGGTCCCTCTCCAGCGGCATTTCGGTTTTCCCAACGCCTCCGTTCCGGCTTCGTCTAGGAACGGGCTCCCCCACCACCAACGACATTGCCTGACTCAACCATCACCATGAGCGACAAACCGAAGAACGTTTTTCGTATCGACATCGAGCCGACCGAGGAGAACCCCGATCGGCACCCTACACACGGCTGGCAGGTGCGTATCAAGCGCCAGAAGGAACAGCACACCAAGTACTTCTCCGACAAGCGCTTTGGCGGCCGGGAGGAGGCCCTCGAGAAGGCCGTCGAGTACCGCGACGAGCTGCTGGAGGAGTTGCCCGAACCGATGGACCCCGTCAAGCGCTCGGCTGAGGCCCGCTCGAAGACGGGAGTGATCGGCCTCAATTTTTGCTGGAAGGACGACGGCAGCGGCACGCCCAAGCCGTACGTGCAACTCAGCTGGCTGGAGGACGACGACACGCGCCG
>CAZSBW010000341.1:0-3841 GCA_964604815.1 uncultured Salinivenus sp.
GGATGGCAGGCCCTACGGCACTGACAGCTGGGTTGTCGGGGACGAGCGCGTTCTTCAAGCCGTTCCTGTTCGATAGACGAGCACACTCGATGAGCGATGCCTTTGGGTCTTGGGCGTCCTCGTGCAGTTTTAAGCAATCCCTTTTGCATTGACGTCATCTTGAGCGGAGCGAAGCGGAGTCGAAAGATCTCTCTAAATGCAGCGGAGACGCTGAATTCGAAGAGATTCTTCGGTCCCCTGACGGCTCCCTCAGAATGACGAGCCCTTTCAATGCACAGATAACTTCTTGATTCTGCACTCGGGATGGGGGGAACCGTCAATTCGTGAAGTGCCCCGAAAAGTAGACAGTCAACTTCGGCATTCGGTATACTGATACGTGAATGGGTTCTTAAAGACGATCTCCGCTGATAACATAACACGGTCATGGAGATCCGAGATCTCCTTCCTCGCACGGAGAATATTTTTTAACTACCCGTGCACGGATCAGTAAGTTGCCCAGCGACGGGAGTCAGGGACCGAATGCCCTCGTCGCTACAGCGCATCGAGGAGCGCGCGGCCCAGGTCGGCGGATTGGCTCTCGGGATGGGCCTCGACGAGCGCCTGCAGGGCGTTCTGGGCCGCCTCACGCTGGCCGGTTTCGAAGTAGCAGTGCGCCAGGGCGAAGCGGGCGAGTGCGGCTTTCGAGGCATTGACCGCCGGGCCTTCGGATACCTGATTCGCATTCTGGGCGAGGGACTTTCTGAACAGGGGGAGCGCGTTCTGAAATTGGTTCCGACGGTATAGTAGAGTGGCTCGCTCGAAGGGCGTGCCCGCGCCCCGCCGGATGGCCCCCGGATTGTTGGAGGCCTCGGTCTGCTCGGTAAAGAGCTCACGGAAGCGATCGAAAAGGCTCGCGGGCGTGGGAGAGGTATTCGCCTCAAACTGGGTGTAAAGGCGCCGCACCCGCTGCGTGTCGGCCGCGCCAAGGGTCGACTGGCCGCCGTCCGTCCATTTGATCTCGGCCTTGGCGTCGGGGGCGGTCCCAATGCGGTCGGCCGGACGAAGGGGATGGTCAATCTGAGCCGTACGCCACGTGCCGTCCGTGTTTACGGCCACCTCGCCTTCAAAATAGACGAGGTGTCCCACGACTTCGGCTTCGGTGGAGTCGGATGTTTGCTCGTTCGTTTGGGATTGTCCGTGGGTTGCTAGCGGCGGTGCTGCGCCCCCCAGGCACAGGACCGCGATCAAAAACGGTCGAGCTCCCTTCAGGACTGCAAGGCACGGACGGGAGAGGGTCATATCGGGCACCGTAGTTGGGGACGGGTCGGCAGTACAGGGAAAAGCTGACGGGCTTCACGTCATACGCGTTCGAGTGGGATGGGGAAACGTTCCGATCAATGGAGAAGAAGCGGACCCCAGTGTCTCCAGCCTCTCATGGTTGAGAAACGAACAAGAAGATCTCGAGCCCCAGTCGGGACGTAAGTAGACACGCAGAAATACTTCACGAAGGGTCATCCTCTGGGAATCTCTCTGAAATTGGCAAGAATACCCAATTGGAGCAATGAGGGATGAAAAACGGCTTCCACCAACGGTCAAAAAGATTCCTCGGCTCTGGCGATCAAGATCGCCTCGCTCGGAATGACGTAATGTTCTTTCGCTGGTCTACTTACGAGTTGAAGCACCCCTTTTCATTCAGCCCGTCTTCCGACCTTGTCCGGATTCGATTTCAGCTCAGTGTTGAGACCACGCTGAATGCTCAAGACCTCGCAGAGGCGATCTCCCGATTGAAGAGACCTGAAAATGAAAAATTACGCTGTACATTTAGTATAAAGTCGTGGGTTCGGTTGCAGAAATGCTTCCTCTTCTGCACGTTCAAAATGGGTCGTATCCGAATTTGAACTCACGTGTCGAACAACCCCTTTATTTCTCCCAATGCAAGTCCGATTGCTTCCCGTTCGTGGTCTGGTCCTCCTTTTCGCACTGGCCTTTCTGTGGGGCGTCCCGGCCGATTCGGCTCGTGCCCAGGGCCTGACGCCGCTGCAGGCGGTGACGATGGAGCAGGTGGAGGACGTCGTGCTCTCCGAGGACGGACGCTACGCCGCGTACACGCGCCGTCGCCCGGCGGATCCGAGGGAAGAGAACGTGCCGGCTGCCACCCACCTCTTCGTGCTCGACACCGAGACCGGCGAGACGACTGCGCTCCACACCGACACCACAGTCAGCAGCATCGCCGTTCGTCCGGAGCACGGGACCGTGACGTTCCTGATGAGCGGGGCGGAGGGCGAGCCGACGGCCCTCTACGAACTGCCCTTCGACGGGTCGGGGGAGCCCACCCGCCTGCTGACGCTCGACGACGCGATTCTGGACTACGGCTGGGCGCCCGACGGCGACCGCGTGGCCTACACGGTGCACGGGGACCCGGATCGACCCGAGGCCTCGCTTCCCTATGAACCCAATTACTACGAAGAGTACGTTCCCCATCGGCGCGGGTACGTCCAGAACGTGACGCGGGACGGGGCCGAGCCGCAGCGCCTCCAGGTCGACGGCACGATCTACGTCCTGCAGTGGAGCCCGGAGGGCGAGCGACTGGCCATCACGGAGGCCCCCACGCCCTACGTCGACGACTACTACATGTCGCAGTCCGTCAAGATCGTGGCGGCGGAGACCGGCGAAGAGATTGCCGACATCAAAAATGAGGGCAAAATCGAGCAGATTCAGTGGAGCCCGAATGGGGACCGGCTGGCGCTGCGGGCCGGGGCCGACCTCCACGACCCCATCGCCGGGCGCCTCCTGATTGCCGACGCGGCGGACGGGGCTACGCCGGAGAACATCTACCCCGGCTTCAAGGGCAAATTCGAGCACATCGAGTGGACGGAAGCCAACACGATCCACTTCCTCGCCAGCGAAAGCACCGAGCGGTCCTTCGGCACCATTCGCCCCGACGGGAGCAACTTCTCGCGCCGGCTCGGCCCGGGCGGGCCTGTGCTCACCGACTTCGAGCGCACGGCCGACGGCACCGTGGCGTTCGTCGCGAACACGCCCCAGCACCCGAATGAGGTGTATACGATGGGACCCGAGGCCGAATCGCCCGAGCGCCGGACGACCTCTAATTCCTGGTTGGCCGACGTGGAGTTCGGCGAGCAACGCACGGTTACCTACACGGCCCGCGACGGCAAATACGACATCGAGGGCGTGCTTATCCTGCCGGTGGGGTACGAAGAGGGCGACGAGGTGCCCCTCATCGTCACCGTCCACGGCGGACCGGAGGCGCACTACAGCGACGGATGGGTCACCCGCTACTCGGATCCGGGGCAGGTGGCAGCCGCTCGGGGCTACGCGGTCTTCTACCCGAACTACCGTGCCAGCACGGGCCGCGGCGTCGAGTTTTTGAAGTCCGGCCAGGCCGACCTGGCGGGCAAGGAGTTCGACGACATCGTTGACGGGGTGGACCACCTCATCGACCGAGGCATCGCCGATCCCGACCGTGTGGGCGTCACGGGCGGCTCCTACGGGGGCTACGCCACTGCCTGGATGAGTACGTACTACTCCTCCCGCTTCGCCGCCGGGGTGATGAACGTCGGCATCAGCAACAACATCTCGAAGTGGGGCACCAGCGACATCCCGGAGGAGCTCTACCTCGTCCACGCTCGCGAACGGATCTGGAACGCGTGGACGGACATGCTGAAGCGCAGCCCCATCTATCACGTCGACAACGCCCAGACGCCGCTCCTCATCGCGGATGGGGAGGAAGATACGCGCGTCCACCCCAGCCAGTCGCTCGAACTGTACCGCCACCTGAAGGTGCGGAAGCCGGACCTGCCGGTCCGCCTCGTGATGTATCCCGGCGAGGGGCACGGCTACG
>CAZSBW010000342.1:0-3830 GCA_964604815.1 uncultured Salinivenus sp.
CGGCCACCCTGTCCAACGAGAACAGCTACTCAAACGCCGAGATTTTCTCCCACGCCTTCAAGAATCTGGATCACGGGCCCCTCGTGGGGCAGCCTACGTTCGGCGCTGTCATCTCAACAGGAGGTGCAGGGCTCATTGACGGGTCCTTCGTGCGCATGCCGTTTCGGGCGTGGTACGTCCACCAGACGGACGAGAACATGGAGCACGGCCCGGCCCGCCCTG
The DNA here is from genome assembly GCA_964604815.1 of uncultured Salinivenus sp. Classification (GTDB taxonomy): domain Bacteria; phylum Bacteroidota; class Rhodothermia; order Rhodothermales; family Salinibacteraceae; genus Salinibacter. The sequence goes on from CAZSBW010000342.1 coordinate 223, forward strand.
ACATTCAGGTGGAAAACCCGCCGGCCACCAAGGCCGAAGGCGAAGACCCGCAGCTCCGCCGCGCCGTCGACGCTCTCCTCGACGATAACAGCTCCAACGACTGATACGAGGTACGCCGCTCCGAAACGCCCCACGCCCCCAAGCACCCGACCCCCAACACCTGAATACCGAACGGTCTCAACGAGGAATTGGAGAAACGGCCCCGGAACTGTAGCGGCCTCGCGTGGTGCGAACACATTGGTCGATATTCTTCGAAACGGATCCCATTCCTCGCTCCATGCCCGAAGACGTACACATCAACGCGTTGCTGTTCGACATGGACGGCGTCCTGGTGGACGTCTCCCGCTCCTATCGCCGCGCCATTGAGGAGACAGTCGAGCACTTTACCGGGCGCCAGATTGGTGAGAATGCCATTCAGCGATACAAGAACTATGGGGGCTTCGAGGACGACTGGAAGCTGACGCACGCGATTATTACCGACACGGCGATGGAGGTACCGCTGAGTCGGGTCATCGAAGAGTTCCAGGATCGCTATCGGGGGGACGACTGGGACGGATTCATCAACGAGGAGCCGCCCCTCGTCGACGACGACACGCTCGATGCCCTCAACGGCGATGGGCGCATCCTCGGCATCGTCACGGGCCGGCCCGAAGAGGAGGCCGAGTGGACGCTCAATCACCAGAACTGGACGGACTACTTCCCGCTGCTGGTGGGCAAGGAGAAGCAGGGAGAGCGTCAAAAGCCCGATCCCTTTCCGCTTGAACACTCCCTCACGATGCTTGCCGCCGCCGGGTGCGACCTCGATCCGGAGGAGGTTGCCTACGTGGGCGACTCGGTCGACGACATGATAGCGGCCCGCGATGCCGGCATGTGGGCGGTTGGCGTCGCTCCCCCCTACGTGGACACCGACGAGCACGAGCCTCTGCTGAAGGAGCGGGGGGCCCACCTTGTCATTGAGGACCCGAACGAACTTCCCACTGTGTTGGAAAGCTTTGGGGAGCGGGCCACCGTGCGACCCATGACCCGGTAGGTCACCCGTCTCAACGATTCTTTCCCCCTCCTCCGCGAGCGCCGCCCGCGTTGTGGGACTGGTGCTCTGAGGTGAGCTGGCCGGTTCCTGCAGAGGCTTCGTTCAGAACGAGGCGCACGTCCCTTCGAAGAACCCAGCCCGGCTCATCTCAAGCGGGGCAGAGCCGGGAAAGAAGCAGGGAATCAGCTCGGGAGGCCATGTGGGAGCCGGAATACGAAAGAACGGAAAGCGGGCGTAAGTCGGCGCTCTCACTCCCTGGATGCCGGGCAGATCGTTGACGCTCGTGGTGACCTCGAACGTTTGGGCAACCGTCCCTCGGGAAGTAGGAGGGGCAACAAGAACCGGCGCATGCGTCGAGGGACGATCAGAGGAAACGGACGGACGAATACACGTCTCATCCCTGCTTACCGGACAGTCTTGAATTACGTCCCGAAAAATCCCTCGGCAGGTCATCCCGCACCCCGATGCAGGCAATCTAGATTGCCAGGATCTTTTTAGGGTGAGCATCGCCGAATTTGGAAAGATCCACGAACGCATTCGGGATGACGTGCCTAAAATCCGGGATTTTTCGGGATATCGGTCAATCGACGGCGAAAGCTGTCCGGTAGCCAGGTCGCATCCCTTACGCAACATCCCGAATCGCGACGAGGTCAATGCGGAAGCAGGAGGACAGCGCAGCCATAATTTCTACTTTACGCCGACGCTACACAGAAGCGGACGAAAGTCTGTCGCGTCAGAAGAGAGAAAGAGCCAAAGGACTGGACGCGGCCTATCTGTTTTCCACGACAATTTCCACACGGCGGTTCTTACGGCGGCCTTCCGTCGTTTCGTTGGGCGCGACCGGAGACTTGGGACCGAAAGCCTCGATTTCGAGAGCCCGTGTCTGGATGCCGTGCTCCTCGTCCAGGTAGTGGGCCACCGCCGCTGAGCGCTGGGCCGACAGGTACCAGTTACTCGGATACGTATCCTTCAGGCTCGGTCCGATGGGCACGTTGTCGGTAAATCCCTTGATGCGGAATTCGGCCTCGGGGTATTGCTGGTTGAGCGTCTGGGCGTGCTTGTCGAGGGTTTTTTTGGCCCTGTCAAAGAGCCATGCACTCCCCGATGGGAAGTAGACCGGCGGGGTTAGGGTCGTTTCGTCGGTCGACGTGCGAGACGGTTCCGACCGAAGCGAGTCGCGCATTCGGTCGATCTGAGCGGCCATGTTGCGATTCACCGTCTGTAGGGAATCGACCCTGTTTTGAAGGTCGGCTTGGGGGCCGCGGTCGCAGCCCAAAACAACAACAAACACGAGGAGGGAAGCAAGAACAGTACGCATAAACGTCGAATAGATCGCTAGAGTGGGAAAAGGGTGTTGGGGAAAATCACTCGACCAAGGAAAGCTCGGAAAGGCACATTGCCCGTGCTAATTTCAGGATGGAATGCGGGAGACGTGGTCTCTGTTCGGACCCCGAATCGGCCGGTGCCCGACTACTGCCTCTTCAGCCGTGATTCTTTGGGCGCGTCTGAGTGGTAGCAATCCCTATTTGAGAGGAACGATAGAGACAGAATCACTCTCCAACGACAATGTAGAGACGCCCCCCCGGTCGCCTATGATAACATTGGAAAAATTACCACCTCCAGATTGCGATTGATTGCAGACTCAATCGTCAGGAAAGAGTCGCCCGCACGTCTGCTTCCACGCGATCCATGTGGCGACGCAGGGTGTCGTAACCAACGTGACGGTACGCCACCTGCCAACGGGCCCAGGACACGCGGCGGATGCCCTCGCGTCGGTCGGGGTCGAAGGAACGCTCCGGGGTGCGCATCAGGTACCAGTGTGTGGTCTTGACGGCGTAGTGGTCGCCATTGTGGTACCCGTGCTGGGTGGTGTCGAGGGCGTGGAGCAGGTGCAGAGTATCGACGCCCACCTCTTCCCGCACTTCCCGCAGCGCACACGTCTGAAGGTCTTCGCCGGAATCGAGATGCCCTTTCGGCAGATCCCATACGCCGCGCCGATGGATGAGCAAGAGGGCCACGTCGTCCGGCGAGGAGCAGGCCACGTACCCGCCGGCGGCCGTTACGGCCTGGGGCGGCCGATACGGCTCGAGATTTTCCAAGGCGGCGGTCGGCACCGATGACACGCGCGCCGCGTCGGCCCCGGTCGAAACAGAGATGTCGAATGCCGTCGGGTTCACGACCAGGATGGGACCCGTAGCGGCGCCCTCGGCAGTGTCGAGCGACGTGTGAAGCTGGAGATCATCTCCGGGATCGGCTTGTAGGCCGCGTCGCCGGGCCGCATCGAGGGCGTCTTGTTCGTCGAGGGCGTAGAACAGAAGCATTGTACGAAGGAGAATGAGGAGGCGACAGAAGAGACGCCGGGCCGTCCGTCACCATTCACACAGTACACTCGGTAGGTAGAGGTCGCCGTCGAGGAAGAGACCGTCCAGTCGCGGAAATAGCCTCTCACATCGGCCACACGAGGGGGGCACCAATCAGAAGAATGATCCAGAGGAAGACCTGCAGAAGCCCTCCGACCCGTGCGAAGTCGAGGAAGCGGTAGTTGCCGGGGCCGTACACCATGAGGTTGGTCTGGTAG
>CAZSBW010000343.1:0-3829 GCA_964604815.1 uncultured Salinivenus sp.
CCGGTTCCTCGGGACGAGACAAGCCACACGAAAGCGATAGGGAGGGCTATCGGCTCACATTTTGAGCAACCTGCAAAACCGTTTCGGGACCCGTCGCGTAACGTTGTACGGTTCATCCTGATTTCTGGACCTTTGTTGCCGCTAGCTGTCGAACGAATCCGTGTTGCCTGTGAGTACGACTGACGCCCCTACTGCCCCTTCGCCCTCTGACAGGGAAATGGTAGATGAGAAGCATAAGAAAGAGATCGACAAGCGGCGGACCTTCGCGATTATCAGCCACCCGGATGCAGGGAAAACCACCCTCACCGAGAAGCTCCTGCTAAAGGGCGGTGCGATCCACGAAGCAGGTGAGATCAAGGCCCGCAAGGCCGATCGCTTTGCCATGAGTGACTGGATGACGATGGAGAAGGAGCGGGGCATTAGCGTGACCTCCTCGGTGATGAAGTTTCCGTACCAGGGGTACGAACTGAACCTGCTCGACACGCCGGGCCACCGCGACTTCTCGGAGGACACGTACCGGGTGCTCACGGCGGCCGACAGCGTGATCATGGTGCTCGACAACGCGAACGCGGTGGAGCAGCAGACCGAAAAGCTGATGGGGGTGTGCCGGATGCAAGACACCCCCGTCATCACGTTCGTCAACAAGATGGACCGGCACGGCCTGCCACCGCTCGACATTCTGGAGGACATCGAGCAGACGCTGGACCTGGAGACGGTGCCGCTGTCCTGGCCCGTGGGCATGGGCGATCGCTTCCGCGGCACGTACAACCTGTACCGCGAAGAACTGCACCTCTTCTCGCACGCCGACATGGAGGGAGAGCACGAGCGCCTGCCCATCGATGACCTCGACGATCCGCAGCTCGATGAGGTGCTTCGCGATCAGGCCGAGGACCTGCGCTTCGACGTGGAGCTTGTGCGCGAGGCCGGCAATGAGCTCGACGTGCAGGAATACCTCGACGGCAAACAGACCCCCGTCTTCTTTGGAAGTGCGCTCAGCAACTTCGGCGTGGGCGACATGTTCGACACGTTCGTCGAGATCGCCCCGTCGCCCCGGCCGCGCGAGACGGTCACCCGTACGGTGTCGCCCTACGAGGAGGAGTTCACCGGGGTCGCGTTCAAGATACAGGCGAACATGGACCCGAATCACCACGACCGCATGGCGTTCGTGCGGGTCTGCTCGGGGACATTCGAGAAGGGGATGACCGTGATCCATCATCGCACGGGGCGGGAGCTGAAGCTCAACAACGCCACCACCTTCATGGCGCAGGACCGGGAGGGCATCGACATGGCCTATCCGGGCGACATCATCGGGATCATGAGCCACGGGCGCATCAAGATTGGCGACAGCTTTTCGGAGACGGAGCCCCTCCACTTCACCGGTGTGCCGAGCTTCGCCCCGGAGCACTTCCGGAAGGTGCACCTCGACGACCCGTTCCGGTCCAAGCACTTGGGGAAGGGACTCAAGCAACTCAGCGAGGAGGGGGCCATTCAGGCCTTCCGGCCGCTTCGCGGCAACGACTACATCCTCGGGGCCGTGGGGGAGCTGCAGTTCGACGTAACGCTCGACCGCTTGGAGGACGAGTACAACGTGGAGGCGCACCTCACGGGCGCGCCCTACACCTGCTGTCGCTGGGTGCACGGGCCGAGCGAGGACATGGAGGCGTTCGAAAGCGAAGAGCGGGAAAATCTTTTTCACGACGCCGACGGCGATCTTGCATACATGGGGCTCAGTGAGTTTCGGCTGGAACGCACCATGGACGACTGGCCCCGCATCACCTTTGCTTCCACGAAGGAGCACACGGCCGCGGACGACGAGTAGTCCGAATCCCTGTCCCTCTCCGCACGTTTCTCATAACCCGGATGTCCAACCGAGAACCGATCCCGCCGCAGAGATGGCCGATCCGCTTTTAATCGGGGGGATTTTGATCGCCTGCTTCGTTGCCTATAACATTGGCGGTTCGACGACGGGGCCGGCGTTCGGCCCGGCCGTCGGCGCAAGCGTGCTGTCCAAGACTACGGCCGGCGCGCTGATGGGCGTCGCGTTCTTCGTCGGCGCCTTCACGCTCGGTCGGCGCGTGGTCGACACCCTCGGGACGGAGCTCGTCCACGACCCCAGCATCTTTACGCTGGAGGCGAGCATCATCGTTCTCGGCTTCATTGGGGGGGCGCTCCTGCTCGGCAACCTGTCGGGGGCGCCGGCCTCGACCTCCATGACGGCGGTCGGGGCCATTGCCGGGCTCGGCTTTGCCAGCGGCGAGCTCAATCACGTCGTCATCGGGGAGATTTTTGCCTGGTGGCTGCTCTCGCCGATTATCGGCTTCTGGATGGCGGTCATGATTGGCCGGTACTGGTACCGTACGATCGATGACCTCATTGCCATTCGCCGCACCGAAGGGCCCTTGATCACCATCGAACAGGTGGGGTCGAGCGCGTTGGCCCGGCGGCCCGCCCTCGGCCCCAACACCACGCGGCGGGAGTTTTTGGGGACGACCGTGCTCGTGTGCATCGGCTGCCTGATGGCCTTTAGCTCGGGCACCAGCAACATCGCAAACGCCGTGGCGCCCCTGGTAGGAAGCGGGGCGCTGGCGATGACCCCGGCCATCTACATTGGGTGCGCGGCAGTGGCCGTTGGGGCGCTCACGATTGCTCGCCGGACGATGGAGACACTGGGGAATGACATCACGGATTTGCCCCTGACGGCCGCGATTGTCGTCGCGGTGCTGAGCTCGACGATCGTGATTATTCTCTCGGCGCTCGGCATTCCCGCGAGCTTCGTCGTCGTGGCGACGGTCTGCATCATCGGGCTCGGGTGGGGACGGTCCACCCACGCCGTTTCCATCGGCGAGGCCGTCCGGGGAGAAGCTGCTCCGCAGGTGTCCCTCGACGCCCTTACCGAAGAGGAGGGACGGGCGCGGAAAGGGACATCGGAGCGGGAGATGTCGGCCCGCTCCGCTTCGCGACGGTTTGTCGGCACGGAGGAGACGGCAACGAGCTCCCGATCCGATCTCTTCGATCCCGGCACCACGGTCCGCGTGATTCTGATGCAGAATGTGGTCCCGATTCTCGCGACCGTCGGCTCGTATCTGACGTTTTTCTTGCTCGACGTCCTGTAGCGGAATGCATTTCCCGCGACCGAGGTGAATTGAAGCGACCGCAGCCATGCAACTTCGAGGACGACAGACGCAATTTTACATCGATTTGCTCTACGGCCTCGGGTTTGCCGGGGGATTTGTGTATCTAGTGCAGGTCGACATGGATCCACTCGTTGCGGCGTTCCAGAGCGGGCTCGTGTTTGGCTACTTCCTCCGCGTCTGGGAAAAGATGAGCGTCTACGAACGGATTCTGCAGGAGGAGGCCGAAGAAGCCGTGGCCGAAGAAGTCGAGCAGACGGTGCCCGAAGAGGTCGAGCGGGCCGTGGCCGCAGAGGCCGAGCAGACGGTGCCCGAAGAGGTCGAACGACAGGTTCCCGAAGAGATGACCGACGAAATCGAGGAACGAGTCGGGGAGGAGGTCGACGATCGATTCAGCGAGGAAATCGACGAGCGCGTGACCGAAGAGGTCGAAGAGCAGATCGACGACCGCCCGGCCCTGCCGGAGCGAAAGCGGCGACGAGAGCGAGAGGGAGAGCAAAATTCAACCTAGACGGAGACAGTCGATCCACGACTACGTTGTTGACATCCGCTCTCGCCCAAACTTGCTCGGTCCCCGTCGGTCCAGGGAACGCGCTTTACGTACGTTCTCACGGATCGGCCTGCTCGCACTGTTCTGCTTGTAGCGCTCCGGGCCGTCGAACCCGGACGGAGAGGGAGCACGTAGAACGTATCCCATG
>CAZSBW010000344.1:0-3827 GCA_964604815.1 uncultured Salinivenus sp.
GAGCAGGTTGGCCAGCGGCTTGCCCACGATGTTCGACCGGCCCACGATGACGGTGTCCATGCCCTTCGGGTCGATGCCGCAGCGGTCCAGCATGGTCACGATGCCGTACGGCGTGGCGGGCACAAACGACGGGTTGCCGCGCATGAGGCGCCCCAGATTGGCCGGATGGAAGCCGTCCACGTCCTTCTGCGGATCGATGGCATCGATCACGGCGCGGTCGTCGATGTGGTCGGGGAGGGGCAGCTGCACCAGAATGCCGTCCACCGACGGGTCCGCATTCAACTCCCGAACAGTATCGAGTAGCTCCTCCTCGGGCAGATCGGCGGCGAAGTGGAGCGTGTTCGTCTCGATGCCCACCTCGGCGGCGTCCTGTTCTTTCCCCCGTATGTAGGCCTTCGAAGCCGGATTGTCGCCGACGAGCACCGCCGACAGGAAGGGCGGGCGATGATCGTCGGTCCAGTCGTCAATTTCGGCCGTTACTTCGTCGCGCACCGCTTGCGCAATCTCGCGGCCGTCGATGAGAGAGGCGTGGTCGGAAGGGGACATGGCACGGGGCGTCTGGTAGAAGGTCTATACGCGATTCTCAGAAGCTGTTTGGCGGATTGTCTTCGACCTGCGACTTCGTGGATCTCGTGCAGAAAGGCTTCTGCGTTCGCCCGGTAGCGCCGCTACAGGGACTCACTTGAGCGCCTTTCTGGCACTTCGCCCACTGTGTCTCGGCTTCGAATCCATCCACCAAACAGCTTCTCAAGCTACAAAATGCCGATGGCGAGCAAAAGGGGCCCCGGCAAAACTTTGATGCGAATTGGACCGGGATCGGGAAAGAAGGGGGAATGGATACGAAATCGACGTCTCCCCTCGAAAAGTATCCGAAAGGTGGAAAAGTACACTGACCGGCGGAAACACCCTTCAGAATCTGGGGGTTGCAGGCGGTGACCTCTCTCGTCCCAACATCTTCATCGACCGATGCCGCATTCGCAAGGCGCGCCGTTCGACGCAGAGCCGCCCCGAGTCGTGTTCAAGTTCGGCGGGACCGCCGTAGGAACGAGCGAGCGGTTTCGGACGGCCGTTGACATCATTCAGCGCACGGCCGAGACGGGTCGGGTGGTGGTCGTCGTGTCGGCGCAGGGAAAGGTGACGCGGCGGCTGTCGGCGGGGATGGAGACGTTCGTCACGCAGTTTGCTGACCGCTCGGTGGTGGTGGATACCCTCATTGACGATTTGCGGGAGCGGCACATGGCGCAGGCCCGGGCGGTGCTGTCCCCGGAGGCCCAGTCCACCTACGCCGACGTGATGGAGGAGCGACTGGAAGATCTCCGCGACGTGTTTGCCAGGGTGGAGGAGATCGGGTTCACGCCCGCGGCACGGGACGCCGTGCTGGCGACGGGCGAGCAGCTGTCCGTGCCGATGGTCACGCTCGCCCTGCGCGACCACGACCTGACCGCGCCCTTCTGCGACGCCACCGAGCTGGTCGTGACCGATGAGACGTACGGCGAGGCCAACGTGCTGCCGGAGGACACCTTTCGGCGCGTTCGGCAGTGGTATGAAGGGCTCGCGCCAGACGCGGTGCCGGTCGTAGCCGGGTTTATCGGGGCCACGCAGGCAGGGACCGTCACCACCCTCGGCTTCGAAGGCAGCGACTATTCGGCGGCCCTGTTCGCCCAGATCCTGCAGGCGGAGTGCCTCACTCGTTACACGGACGTCGATGGCCTCTACACCGACGATCCCGAGGGGAACCCGGACCCCGAGCGGCTCGACGAACTCTCGATGGAGCAGGCCTTTGCCCTCACCGAGTCGGGACGACTGGGCATGCACCCGAAGACGCTTCGGCCGCTCGCGGAAGCGGGCCTCCCGATGCAGGTCCGGTCCATCGACGCGCCCGACGGCCCGGGTACCCGCATCCGGCCCCAGGACGGCGAGAACGTTCGGGTCACCCCGCCCGTTGGGGCGATAGCGCCGCCGGGGGCGTCCTGAATCCGGGCGCGGGCTGCTTGCACACGCACTCATTTTCACGACGAGCACGCCAGCAATGGCATCCACCGACTATCGGGTCGGCATCCTCGGGGCCACGGGGGCTGTCGGCCAGACCTTCATTCGGCTCCTGGCAGATCATCCGTGGTTCACCGTGACCGAGGTGGCCGCGTCGGAACGGTCGGCGGGGCAGTCCTACCGTGAGGCGGTGGACTGGCTGAGTGGAACCTCCATTCCGGCCCCCATCGCCGACCGAACGGTGAAACCCACCGCGCCCGACGCGCTCGACTGTGACGTCGTGTTCTCGGGCCTCAGCTCGTCGGTGGCCGGCGAGATCGAACAAGCCTTTGCTGAAGCCGGATATCCGGTGATCTCGAACGCGAAGAATTACCGCCTCAAGGACGACGTTCCCCTTCTGTTGCCCGAGGTGAATCCCGACCACGCGAGCCTCATTGACCAGCAGGATTGGGGAAGCGAGGGCTTCATCGTGACGAACCCCAACTGCTCGACGGTGGGGCTCGTGTGCGGGCTGCGGCCCCTCATGGACGCGTTTGCGGTGGAGGCCGTGCAGGTGACCATGCTGCAGGCCCTCTCGGGCGCCGGGTATCCGGGGGTGCCCTCGCTCGATGCCGTCGGCAACGTGGTGCCCCACATCGGCGGGGAAGAGGAGAAGATCGCCACCGAGCCCCAGAAGATTCTGGGGACGCTTCGGGACGGGCGGGTGGAGTGGGCCGACCTCCCGGTCAGCGCGCAGTGCACGCGCGTGCCGGTGCGGGACGGGCACCTCGCCTGCACCTCCGTGCGGTTCCGAGAGGACGTAGGGCCGGGGGCTGTGCGGGAGACGCTGGAGACGTTCGAATCCCCCCTGGCCGACTCGTCGCTCCCCAGCGCGCCGGACCCGTTCCTGCAGGTGCTTGACGCGCCGGACGCCCCCCAGCCGCAGCGGCACGTGGACGCGGGCGGCGGCATGACCGTGTCGGTCGGGCGTATTCAGGACTGCGCGGTCAACGACGTGAAGTTCGTCTTGCTCTCGCACAACACCGTCCGCGGGGCCGCCGGCGGCGCTCTCCTGAACGCTGAGCTCCTGGCCGAGCGTGGCCGGCTCTCGCCCGTGCAGGCGGCGGTGGGGCGGCAGGCATAACTGAGACCGGTCTCGGGACGGGCTTGCATCTTCTTCGACAACGGATCTCGACACATGAACTACCCAGACGTACGCCGGGCGCAGATGCCCGACCAGGAAGCCGTGGGCCAGTTGTGGCTCCAGCTCCTCAATGAACAGTCGGACCACGACGACCGGATGGGGATTGCCGACGACGCACTCGAGCGGTGGACGAACGACTTTCCGGTGTGGATCGAAGACGAAACAGCTCGCATCTATGTGGCCGAGGGGGAAAACGGGAACTCGGTCGGGTTTGCTACGGCGCGGCGCTGGGGGCCGCCCCCCATCTACGAGGAGAGCTCGGAGGTGTACCTCGACGAACTGTTCGTCCGGCCCGACGATCGACGCAGCGGGTACGGCACTCAGTTGGTGAACGCCGTGCGCCACTGGGCCAACCAGCTGGGCGCCCGCCGAATTCGGCTCCGCGCGCTCACGGCCAACCAGGACGGACGGGCGTTCTGGGCCGCCCAGGACGCCATTCCCATGAGCATGACCTTCACCATTGAGGGGGCCGAGCCCGACGAATCCGCCTCTGACGAAGGATCCAAAAAGATCGGATTCACCTCGGAACGGTCGGCGTGATGGCCCGTCCAATCCTGCGCTCTAATCGAGAAAGACTTTTCGAGAGCACACCTCGCGGGCGTAGCTCAGCGGCAGAGCATCTGCTTGCCATGCAGAAGGTCGTGGGTTCGAATCC
>CAZSBW010000345.1:0-3823 GCA_964604815.1 uncultured Salinivenus sp.
CGCCCGAGCTGGCCGGCCGTCACCTTGCGGCGCAGGAGTGGGCACGGGCGGTACTTGTCGTCGCCCAATTCGTCGTGGAGCACCTCCATGATGTGGAGGCACACGTCGAGCCCGATGAAGTCGGCCAGCGTGAGCGGGCCCATCGGATGGTTCATGCCGAGCTTCATCACCGTGTCGATGTCGTCCGGCTTGGCCACGCCCTCCATCACGCAGAAGATCGCCTCATTGATCATGGGCATGAGGATCCGGTTCGAGACGAAGCCCGGATAGTCCTCCACCTCCACCGGGTTCTTGCCCAGCTCCTCCGCGAGGCCCGACACCGTGTCGAACGTCGCATCGCTCGTGCGCTGGCCGCGCACCACCTCCACGAGCGTCATCACCGGCACCGGATTGAAGAAGTGCATGCCGATGACCTGCTCGGGCCGCTCGGTCTGGGCGGCGATCCAGGTGATGGAGATCGACGAGGTATTGGAGGCGAGAATCGCGTCGTCGGGAGCGTGGGCGTCGAGGTCCCCGAACACGTCGGCCTTCAGGTCCTGCGACTCCGGAACTGCCTCCACCACGAGGTCAACGTCCTGCACGCCCTCCGCCGTGTCCGGCGTGGTGGCCATGCGGTCGAGCGCGGCCTCCTTGTCGCCCGCGTCGATCTTGTCCTTGTTGACTTGTCGCTCCAGATTTTGAGCAATCGTCGTCGTGGCCTCGTCGAGCCGATCGGCGTCCACGTCGATGAGGGTTACGTCGTAGTCGTGCAGGGCAAAGACGTGGGCAATTCCGTTGCCCATCGTCCCGGCCCCCACGACGGCCGTTTGTTCAATTGACATGAGTCGTACAGTCGTGCTAGTCCAACGGAACTGTGAGCGCTTCCAACCTAGAAAAACGGGGAGACCGTGTCGACCGGGTTCGGACGAATTCCGCGTAGAATGACCGCGGACCGTCGACGCTCGGACGCGCTCCCTCTCGGTCGGCGGTCCGGAGTGGGCCCATCGTGGGGAGCAACGAGAAAGACCAAGCCCTCCTCTCTCACCGCCCGGGCGATCGTATCTTCAGTTCGGCTGCTCGCCCTCACTCATTGCAGACGGAACGGGGTTTCTTCCATTCTCCCTCTCCCCCACTCGCCCGCATGTTCCTGACAGAATCGGATCAACAGAGGCCAATGAGCTTCTGGCCTCCAATGCGCTCTACCATGCGATTGTCCCCGTGCCGCCCAGGCAGCGGGCCGTTACAGGTAGAGCGCGGTGGCAATGAGAAAGTAAATCATCAGCCCCAGGATGTCGTTGAGGGTCGTGACGAAGGGGCCCATGGCGCTGGCGGGGTCCGCCCCCAGCCACGTCAAGAGAAAGGGAATGAGGGCCCCGTTCGTCGTAGCCACCAGGAAGACACAGATCATGGTGAGGGCGAGCGTCAGCAAGAGCATACCCACGTCGCCCAGGCCGAGTAGCGCCACCGGCACGCACAGCAGCGACGCAATCACCAATCCATTCAGAAAGGCGACCATCACCTCCTTGCCGATGCGCACGAAGGCGTCGCTCAGCCAGAGCTCGCCCGTGCTGAGCCCCTGCACCGCGATGGCAGCGCTCTGCACCGCCGCGTTGCCGCCCATGGCGGTCACGACGGGAATAAAGGTGGCCAGGATCACGGCCTGTTCGAGGGTGGCCTCGAACGTCCCTATGACCGTTCCGGACAGTCCCGACCCAACGAGCCCCACGATGAGCCAGGGCAACCGCCCTCGACTGACGTCAACGACCGTGTCGACGGTTTCCTCCTCCCCCGTCAGGCCGCTCATGAGCTGAATGTCTTCCTCGGCCTCGTCGCGGATCACGTCCACTACGTCGTCGATGGTGATGCGCCCCATCATGTGCCCGTTTTCGTCGACCACCGGCACCGACAGCAGGTCGTACCGCTGCACAATCTCCCCGATTTCCTCCTGGTCCACCTCCAGCGACACCGAGATGAAGTCCGTCTCCATGATGTCGCGCACCGGGACGGAGGCGGGGGAGAGGAGAAGCTGCTTCAGCGACACCACGCCGACCAGAACGCCGGTTTCGTTCACCACGTGGGCCGTGTAAATCTCGTCTACGTCGTCGGCGTGGCGGCGCACCTCCTCGGTCGCATCCTGCAGCGTCCAGTCCGGACGCACGGTTACGTACTCCCGCGCCATGATGCCCCCGGCCGTCTCTTCCCCGTATTCGAGAAGCTCGGTCAGGTCCTCTTTGTCCTCCAGGCCGGGCAGCAGCTGGAGGGCGAGCTCGTCGGAGAGGTCAGCGAGCACGTCCACGGCGTCGTCCGTGTCGAGCTCGTCAATCAGGTCGGTGAGGACCGGCTGCGGAAGGCCCTCCAGGAGCGGCGCCCGGAAGGCATCCTCCATTTCCGTCACCGTTTCGCCCGCCAACTCGGGCGGGAGCCACCGAAAGAGCCGCTTTGCCTCGGCGGGGGGCAGACGCCGGAGCAGCAGGGCCACGTCGGCCGGGTAGAGGTCGGCCACCAGATTCAGCACCATGCCCCGTTGCCCCTCCCCAAGAAGCGTCACGAGGTCGTTGACGACCGATTCGTCAAGTTCCAGAGGGCCGATGGGACCGGATCCGTCGCGCGTGACGGAGGGAGAGGGATCTGTGGGAAATGCAGACATGCGGATGACCAGCTACGAGATGAAGGGAAATGGCTCCGATTCCCTCTTTCCCTACTGATCCTCCACCGGCTCGGTCCGGGCCGCCAGGTACTGGGCCAGTTCGGCGAAGTCATCGGGCTTAAGCGCCTCGGCCCGCTTCCGGCCCCAGTCGTGGGGCAGGTCCACGTCCTGCTCCTTCACCCAGGCGCTGAGGCTGTTGCGGAGCATCTTGCGCCGCTGGTTGAAGGCGGACCGGACGAAGGGCCGCACGTCGTCGAGGACCAAATCACTGGGGCCATCCCCCTCCCCGAACGTGATACGGACGACAGCGCTCGACACGTCGGGCTGCGGCTTGAAAACCTGAGGGGGGACCGAGTAGCAAAGCGTCGGATCGGAAAAGAGCTGAAGCAGAACGCTGAGGATGCCGTATGCCTTCGTTTTCGGCTCGGCCACCAGCCGCTCGGCCACTGCCTCCTGCATCGTGAGCACCGCCTCCGCCACGTGCCTCCGATTCTCCAGCAGGGCAAAGAGAAGCTCGCTGGTGAGATAGTACGGCATGTTGCTGATAACGCAAAGCGGCCCGTCGTGCTCGGCGGCAACAGCGGTCCAGTCGGTCTCCAGCACGTCCTCCTCCCGCACGTCCACGTCCGGATGCTTGTCTCGCAGGACCTCAACGGCCCGCTCGTCGATCTCAAGGGCCGTGAGGCGATCGTAGCGCTCAGCAAGCAACGCGGTCAGCGTGCCCGTCCCGGCCCCTACCTCCACCACGTGCGCGTCGGGCGGCGCCTGGAGGGTGCCGACGATCTTCTCGGCCATGTTCGGATCGTGCAAGAAATTCTGGCCGAGGCTCTGCTTCGGGGAAAAGGGAATGCGCATCGGGAAGCGGGCTGTACGGGCTCAAACGAACGGGGAATTTACAGAAATGAGGACACCGCCTCTTCCAAACCGGGGCGTATTGCGTGTTGCGTATTTCGTATTGTCGCGACTGCCCCCAGCAACTTTACACAATACGAGATACGAAATACGAACCATCTTCCAACGACCTCCGCCTACAAACCGACTTCCTTCTCCGGCTCGCGGAGTGCCTCGCTCAGCGCATGTGCTTCCGCCGATTCCGAACGTAGTCCTCGAACAGAAAGGAGCCGAGGTCGTCGAGCTCCGCGTAGTAGGCCCGGCCCCGGTTCACCTCCGTGAGCTTGCGCACGAAGTCCTGCAGGC
>CAZSBW010000346.1:0-3815 GCA_964604815.1 uncultured Salinivenus sp.
TTCGGGCAGGACTCCGGAACAATAGATTTGCCGGATCCGGTGCTAACGGGCATCGAGTTTTCGGTGACGGTGCCGGGCGATTCGTCGCTGGCGGCGGGCGAGACGCCGAGGGTTCGTGTGGGAGACGCGACCCACGCGCTCTCCTACGACGCCGAAAACGAGCAGTGGACGGCGGAGGCGGTGACGGTGCCGTCGAGTGGCGATGCGACGGTGGAGGTCGTGGCGAACGACACGGTGGTTCGGTCGGCGAGCACGCGGGCGATTCCGGGTTGGCTCTCCATTTTGCCGCCGCTTCTCGCCATCGGCATGGCCCTCGTGTACCGCCGCGTGGTGCCGGCCCTCTTCTTCGGGGTGTGGATTGGGGCGGTCGTCGCGATCGGCTTCACGCCCTGGGCGGCGTTCAAGGGCCTGCTCGATACCCTGCAGGTGTATGTGCTGGGCGCCCTGGCCGACAGCAGCCACGCTGCCATCATTCTCTTTTCGCTCATGATTGGAGGCATGGTGGGGATCATTTCGAAGAACGGCGGCACGCTCGGGATCGTTGACCGACTCACCGGCTGGGCGAGCGACTCGGAGCGGGGCCAGGTCGTGACCGGCGTGCTGGGCATCAGCATCTTCTTTGATGACTACGCCAATACGCTCATCGTCGGCAACACGATGCGCCCGGTGACCGACCGGCTGCGCATCTCGCGTGAGAAGCTGGCCTACATCGTCGACTCGACGGCCGCGCCCATCTCCACCCTCGCCTTCGTGACGACCTGGATCGGCTACCAGGTGGGCCTGCTGGGCACGGCGATTGAAGGCATCGAGGGCTTTTCGCAAGGGGCCTACTCGGTCTTCCTCAGTTCGCTGCCGTACAACTTCTATCCGCTCCTCGCGCTCTTCTTTGTGTTCTTGATCGCCTACTCGCGGTACGACTTCGGCCCCATGTACGACGCTGAGAAGCGGGCGCGGGAAACGGGGGAGGTGCTGGGCGAAGACGCGAAGGTCGACGAGGCGGCCTCGGAGGGAGAAGAACTGGAGCCACCGGAAGGAACCCCCTATCGCGCCTTCAATGCCGTGATTCCCATTGTCGTGCTGGTGGGAAGTGTGCTCGTCGGACTCTACGCCACGGGCGTGCAGGTGGTTGGGCCCGAGGCTCCCCTGCGAGACATCATCGGAGAGGCCGATTCGTACAAGGCGCTCATGTGGGGCTCGCTTCTCGGGGTAATCGCGGCGGCGGCGCTTTCCCTTGGGCAGGGCATTCTGGATCTGGAGCAAACCGTGGAGGCCTGGTACGAGGGGCTCAAGTCGATGCTCTTCGCTATGATTATCCTCGTGCTGGCGTGGGCGCTCTCCAACATCACGGAAGTGCTGCACACGGCCGATTATCTCGTGTCCATCCTCGGGGAGGCGTTGCCGGCAGGCACGGTGCCAGCGATCATCTTCGTGCTGGCGGCCGCAACGGCGTTCGCGACGGGCTCAAGCTGGGGCACGATGGGCATCCTCATGCCGCTGGTGATTCCGCTGGTGTGGGCCATCCTCGATCAGAACAGCATGGCGGACCCGGCGCACTACCACATCCTGTACTCGTCGGTCTCGTGTGTGCTTGCCGGGGCGGTGTGGGGCGACCACTGCTCGCCGATTTCCGACACGACCATCCTGTCCTCGATGGCCAGCGGCTGCGACCACATCGAGCACGTGCGCACGCAACTGCCGTACGCCCTTAGCGTTGGGACGGTAGCGATTTTCTTCGGGACACTGCCGGCCGGCTTCGGCATGCCGTGGTGGATTGGACTCATCATCGGTGCAGTGCTCCTGTATGGCCTGTTGCAGATCGTGGGCAAGCCCATCGAGACGGTGGAGCCTCCGTTCGAATCCGACGGGGAGCCCGCAGCTGCTTCCGCCGGGACGTAGGTCGCCTCGATTGCGAAACTCTCCTCCCAAGACGCTGCGTCCCAAGGAGCCCGGAGGCGGTGCCTACCTGCCTCGATCCTCATTCTCGCTCTAATTTCGCGCTTTCCTTTACACGACCATGTTTCTTGACGCCGACGATCGTCCCTGGGGCCGCTGGGAAGAATACCTGAACGAGCCCGGCTACCGGGTCAAACGCATCATCGTGCACCCGGATCGGCGCCTCTCCCTGCAAAAACACGAGCACAGGGAGGAGCACTGGGTCTTCGTCCAGGGATCGGGGATTCTCACCCTCAACGAGGAGGAAATCGAAGTGTCGGAGGGAGACACGTGCTTCATCGACGTGGGGGACGTGCACCGCATCGAGAACGATGGCGACGAGCCCCTCGTCTTCATCGAGACGCAGATGGGCCTCTGCCTAGAGGACGACATCATCCGCCTGGAGGATGATTACGGACGAGAGTAGGAGCCGTAAGTCCAGCGACGAGAGGGGGAAGACGGAACGGCGGTAAACGTGTCGCAAAGAATACTCGCCATGGAGCAAGCCCGGCACGATTGCGTCAGACGTGCGTTTGCCATGTACATCTAAGCAACCACGCAAACGTGATTCATCCTATGGTACTCCCGATTCATCTATACGGGCACGACGCGCTGCGCCAAGACACCGAGCCGGTGACGGAAAATTCCGACGACCTCCAGGCACTCATCGACAACATGATTGAGACGATGCGGAATGCGGCCGGCATTGGCCTGGCGGCCCCGCAGGTGGGACGCAACGAGCGTCTATTCGTGGTGGACGTGACGCCGATGGCGGCGGAACTGGAAGAAGATGGAGAGCTGGTGCCGCCTCAACCCATGGTGTTCATCAACCCCGAGATCGTGGAAGTGAGCGAAACGACCGTGGACATGGAAGAGGGTTGCCTCTCAATTCCAGAGGTTCGGGAGGCGGTGACGCGGCCCAGGCGCGTGCGAATGCGCTATCGGGATCGGGACTTCGAAAAACAGGAACTCGAGACGGGCAGCGTCCTGGCCCGCGTCGTGCAACACGAGCACGATCACCTCGAAGGCGTGTTGTTTACCGACTATCTCAGCAGCTTCCGCAAGCGCCTCCTGCGCCGCAGCCTGCGCGAGATGACCGAGGGGGAGGTGGAGGCCGATTATCCCCTCGTGGCGCAGGGCGACCAACTCGTTCCGGCACGGTAGAGCATATTGCGTGGAACGTGGCCTCTCCGGTTCTCCCTCGCCTTCTCGACGCGCCTCCGTGACTGCTCCCCGTCTCCTCTCTCGTGCTGAGGTGCGTGCCGTTTACGACCGGATTGGAGCGTGGCAGGACACGCAGGCGTTTTACGAAAAGCCGGCTCTCGACGCGCTGATTGCCCACGGGGCTTTTGAAGATGCGCAATCGATTCTGGAGGTGGGATGCGGCACAGGCCGGCTCGCCGAGCGGATTTTGGAGACCTGCTGTCCATCTGAGGGACGCTACTTGGGGGTGGATTTGAGCTCTCGGATGGTCGAGATTGCTCGCGACCGGCTCTTGAACCATGAGAATCGAGCCGAGGTCGTTCAAACCGACGGGCGGTTTTCCTTCGATCATCCGGACGGCACTCAAGACCGCATCGTGGCCGCGTATCTTCTCGATCTGCTGCCGGAAGACGACATCCGGTCCTTCCTGAGCGAATCACATCGCCTGCTCAGGGGGGACGGCCGGCTTTGCCTGGCCGGGCTGACCCGCGGTGAGTGTCTGTTCGGACAGGTCGCGAGCACTCTCTGGACCGCATTGCACGCTGCACACCCCGAATGGGTGGGGGGCTGTCGGCCCCTCCGGATGCGACGATTCGTGGAAGCTGGACCCTGGACGATCGTGCACCGTGAGGTTGTTCGGCACTGGGGTGTGCCGTCGGAAGTATTGATTTCCAAACCTG
>CAZSBW010000347.1:0-3812 GCA_964604815.1 uncultured Salinivenus sp.
GGTGCGCAGCAGCAGGTCGCGCCCCACCTTGAGGAAGGGCACCAGCGAGCGGAGGGACGGCCACTGGAGCACGACGCCCAGTTCTTCCCGCCGCGTGCCGAGGAGCAGCCCCAGGAAGACAAGGGCCCCAATCCACTGGGCGATGGCCGTTGCGGCCGCGGCGCCGGCCAGCCCCCAGCCCAGGACGAAGATGAGGAGGGGGTCGAGGCTTGCGTTGATGACGTTGAAGCCGATGGTGACGACCATCGGCGTGCGGGTGTCCTGGTAGCCGCGGAACGCCCCGTGGCTGGCTGTGATGAGGAGGACGGCCGGCCCCGCCAGCGCCCGGATGCGCAGGTAGGCAAGGGCCGGCTCCATCAGTTCATCGCTCGCGCCCATCAGCAGCAGGATGGGCCGCGCCAATACCTGGAGCGCGACGAGCGCCGCGACGCCGCACAGCCCGGCCAGCGTGAGGGCCCGCACCACCGCCCGGCCGGCTTCCTCGCAGTCCCCGTCGCCCACGGCCCGCCCCACCCGCGGCGTGGTGCCGTACGCGAGGAAGTTGAAGAGCACGAACGTCATCGAAAAGATCGACGTGTTCACACCGAGGGCGCCAAGCGGCACGCGCCCGAGTTGGCCGACGAAGGCCGTGTCGATCAGCGACACGAGCGGATCGGCCGCGAGGCCCGCCAGGGCCGGGACGGCCAAGTCCAGAATGTCGCGGTCGTGGGGACTCGTGAGGGACAGATGCACCGGCGGCATCTTCGTTCGATGGGAAGTTGGACCGCCTCCCCTTCACGAGCTCCAGAAGCGATCGGTTCGCCCGTCGCCGGGCAAACAGGGACCCGTCCCCGAAATTCACCGAAGCGCTACACCCCTAAAGGGCAGCGGTCCTCTTCCCGCCAACCGGTGCCCTTGCGTAATGGGGGACCCCGGTCTCGCCGACTGTGTGACGGAGCCGCCCCCCGCTCACTCCATCGGAAGGGAAAAATCCGAATTCCCGACGCCCCACGGGCAGATCTGTCGGGGTGGTTTGATGACGTACGGCGTTGTCCCCGTGGCAAATTGGAACCGATTACACGAGAAATAACGTCCATTATTTTTTGGTATTCGAAAGCGCTTCTTTTCGAAAACCGGCCCTGATTGGCGTATGACGGACGTGTAACCAAAAGCGGTTCCGGCAGACTGAAATCGGTTACTTCAAATTCTGTCCATCAGAAATGCACATTTTAACGACATAATTCTGCCACACGGCAGGGGTGGACGCGTAGTGCCCAATGGATCGACGGAGGGCCGCAAGCAGATGATCGAGGCGGACCGACCGACGATTTGGAAACGGGGCCGGGTCCGGAGAACGAGGGATTTCGGGCTCGACGAGCGTCCTTACTCCACGTTCTCACTCACCACTCCTCCCGCTTACACATGACTCGACGACTGCGAAACCTCCTCACAATCTTCGCTCTGGTTGGTGCACTACTCCCGATGAGCGCTGCTGCCACGCCCGTCGACACAACCGAGAGGCCGGAGGCCGTGATGCAATCCACGCTCCTTCGCCTCCTCAACGCCGAGTCGGCGGACAAGCAAAAACGGGCGGCGCGGCGCATTCGTGCCTACGCGCACACCCACCGCTACGACGAGGCCTTCTTTCGGGACCTGGTGCAGCCGCTCCACGACGTCGTGATCAACGGCCGAACGGAGACGGCCCGCATCACGGCCGTCTCGGCCCTCTCGGCCATCGGCACCGACGTGGCGATCGTGGGCCTTCAGGCGCAGACGGACAAGCTCGACTCCGATCGGCTGAGGCAAGCCGTGGAGGTTGCGTTCGATCGCTATGCGGCCACGCACATGGACCACGTCAAGCGGGCGCAGGTGATCGAATAGAGCCCTCGTCGCGCACCCCGGCACCGGGGACGTGTCCTCTTCCATTCGCTCGCATTCTTTTTCTCCAATCCTCCCTCCAAACATGACTCAACGACTCCTTCGCACTCTCGCGACCGTTGCACTGATCGCTTCGCTGCTTCCGATGGCCGCCGCTGCCGTGCCGGCCGACACCACCGACGGGTTTGACGGGGTGGAGAAAGCCACGCTCCTCCGCCTCCTCAACGCCGACTCGGCAGAGAAGCAGGCGCGCGCTGCTCGCCTCATCGGCACCTACGCGCACAACGCCCGGCACGACGCGGACTACTTTCGCGTCCTGGTAACGCCGCTGCACGGGCTGGTGGCGCAGGGAAAAACGGAGGCCGTTCGCATCATGGCCGTCGCCGCGCTCTCGGCCATCGGCACGGAGGCGGCAATGCAGGGCCTGAAGGCGCAGGTCGACCGCCTCGAATCCGAACGCGTGCAGAAGTTCACCCGACACGCGCTCGTCCGGTACGCGACCGACGAACCTACCATGACGGTAACTCGTCGGGACCCATAGTCCGTCGCGACACCCGGCAGGAGTTCGGTCTCGAATGGGAGCCCGTCTGAACGCTCCATTTTCGCTCTGCAACCGCCACCCGTGGGCCGTTGGCCGACGGGTGGTTTTTTGTGGGCTGCGTTGTTCGTCGAACGGCGTTCAGAACGAGACCTGCACGCCGTTGCTGACGCGCAGATTGGGATCTTTCGCCTTCGCCGAACGAGACTAGGTCAGGTTGTCCTCCACAGCGAGGAGCACGTGCCCGGTCACGCCCGCAGCCAGGAGGACTGACGGAACACCCGCACGTCATCGCCCGGGTCGAACCGAGGCCGCTCTTCAGTAGGATCGTGCAGTTCTACACAAGAGCGAATGTTGTTTACCTCCCCGTGCACGGATCAGGAAAGGGGCACCACGAGCTCGAATTGTTGCGCCCAATTTGCTCGATCCGTCTGCGATTCCGCGGTCGTTTCTCCGCGTCTCACTCGGCATCTATCTCTGGATCGAGAATCCGATCGATACGGACGAGCACGTCTTCAAGGTGAATTTCGGTCGTCTCGTCGGCCGTGCGGCGGAGCCCGCGCTCGACCTGGCCGCGCAGCGTCTCGAGCTCGTTGCGAACGTAGGCGCGGATGTCCGACTGGCTCACGTCAACGGGCGTCTGGATCATGTAGTCCTCGGCCCAGTCCGGCACGTCCTCCGATTCCACCTCGGCGGCCATGAGGTGCTCCATCCGCTCCAGGTAGCCGCGCTGCAGGGTGCGGCGGTACGGCCCGATGGGAGATCCGTCGTCGAGCTCGCGCCAGAGCCCCTCGCGCAGATCCTCAAGCATGGTTCCGAGAGCATACGTGTCGTCGGCCATCGTTTCCGTCTCCAGCAGGCGTGCCAGTCGCTGTGGGCGCAGCAACAGCTCCAGGGTGCCCACCTGGGCTTCTCGAATCCGCTCCAGCGCACCGGCGGCCTCGAAGCGACGCACCACGTCGGCCTCCACGAGCCATGCCGGCGTCCGGAAGGCCTGTGCGTTCAGGAATGCCATTGCCTCACGCTGCTGGGCGGCCGGCACCGGTTCGTAGACCGGGCCGTCCTGTTCGTAGGTCTTGAACGTCTCGAAGACGCCCCCGACGTGGCGGGTGGTGTGGTTCAGGTAGCGCCGCCACTGGTTGACGACCGACCCGTACAGGTCCTCCAGTTCGTCGTAGTTTTCGCCGTCCTTCCGGGTCCAGGTCACGAGGTTCGGCACGATGCGCTTGAGGTTTTCGACGCCGAGGCTGCCGGCGGCCACGGCGTTGCGCCCGAGGTCCTCGCTCTGTGACCGGGGGTCGACGGGCTGCAGGGTCTGCCGCCCATAAAAGTAGCGCGGGTCGTCGGCGCGCTCCAGCGTCATCTCGTCGAGGGCCTGGGCCTGTTCTTCGGCGCTCTCCACGTCCGGCATCGCCTG
>CAZSBW010000348.1:0-3608 GCA_964604815.1 uncultured Salinivenus sp.
AGTTGCCCGCCAGGATGAGCGTCACGATCGTCGCGGCGGCCTCGTAGTAGACGTGGACCGTTCCCGCCGGCAGCACGCTCGGCAGAAACGTCGCCACCACCGAGTACCCGTACGCCGCCGACGTGCCGATCATGACGAGCGTGTTCATGTCGGGCGCCCCGTTCGTTAGGGCGGGCCAGCCGTGCTCGTAGAAGTATCGTCCCGGCCCAAACATGACGACCGACGTAAAGCCGAAGAGCACGTAGTAGAGGGTCTGCGTCGACACCTGCTCGGTAATCCAGGCCTCCATTGCCGGCACGTGCAGGAAGCCCATCTCCAGCACGAACACCGGCAGGGCAAACGCCAGCGCCCAGAAGAACCGGCGCTTCATCGACTGCTGTTCTTCTTCGCGGGCCTCCTTCTCCACGTCAGTCCGGTCGGCGTCGCCCTCGGTGCCAATCACGTCGTAGCCCGCCCCGCGGATCGCCTCCGTGAAGGCCGACGGATCGGCGAGACCGGCCACGGAGCGCACCGTGGCACGGTCGGTGGCCAGGTTGACGCTTGCATCCACTACGCCCTCCACGTTGAGCAGAGCGTCCTCGACACGCGAGACGCACGAAGCACAGCTCATGCCCTGGACGGTGAGGGTCGTTTCGGTGGTGCGCACCTCGTAGCCGCTCTGTTCGACGGCTTCCGTTAACGCGCGCACTGGCACGTCCGCTCCGTCTAGCGCCACGTCTGCCCGCTCGGTGGCAAAGTTCACGCTGGCGTCCGCCACCCCCTCCACGCGGGACAGCGTCCCCTCCACGCTCTTCGCACAGGAGGCACACGACATGCCCTTCACCGGCAGCGTCACGCGCCGCCCGCCCCCCGCAGCAGGCGCCGACGCGTCCTCCTCAGCCTCCGACGGCGGAACCGGACACGCCTCGTCCTCCGCCGGGACCCCGTCCCCCGACACAGATTCACGCTGCGAAATCGGCTCCTCCTCCGTCATTGATTCGCTCATAAACTCCGATTCAATTTTATGAAATGTCCAGACACGAGGCAGAACGACAGACACCCAATCGCCAATCTTCAATCTTCCACCTTCGAACCTTACAACTCCTTCTCCAGCAGCCCCATAATCTCGTCGTAGGTCTCCTGGGCAGCCTCCTCGTCCCCGGAGCGAAGCGCGTCGGTCACGCAGGTCTCCAGGTGATTCTGAGTGATTTCCCGTCCTACCGACTTCAGCGCCTGCTGCACCGAATGGATCTGGTCGAGAATGTCGCCGCAGTAGCGGTCCTCCTCCACCATTCGCTGCAGGCCCTGAATCTGGCCTTCAATGCGACGGAGACGGGAACGTATGTCGTCCTGATCAGCGTCACTAATTGGCATGGTTCCTCGGGAAAAGTGCACGGAGAGAATTACGAGGAGACAAGATCGTACCCGGCATCCTCGAGGACCGTCGCCAGTTGACCGTCAGACACCGAGGACGGATCGTACGTTACCTCAGCAGTGCCGACCTCGACGCGCTCCACCGACACGCCGCGAACGGCCTCCAAAGCTTCCCGAACAACTTCGACGCAGTGATCACAGTGCATGCCGCCAATGGAAAGCGTTTTCTGTTGTGTCGTGCTCATGATCGAACGCGTTTGTTGAAGGTACGAACGCAAGTGGGGTACCCCCCTACCCCTTTTCAGCTGGATTGTTTCGCACGTGCTCCTGTCACAAATCCTGGTTATCGGACTGTTTTGAACTGCTGGTTGGTGCTCGCCGATGAAAGCTCCCTGAAAGCATGAAGTCATCCTGAACGGAGAGAAGCGGAGTGAAGGATCTCCCCAACTGAAGCGGAAACGGTCTCGAAAGCAGGCCTGCATCGTCGTCGTTTCCGCATTTTTCAAGGAGATTCGCTCCGAGAGCACTCGTACCAAAGGCATGACCTACGGCCCCTACGCAGCGCTTGGGTCGGGGAAATCTAGATTGCCCGGCTCCCTCAGAATGTCCACGCTTCAGGCGTTAGGAGGAAAATCGGAGCTTCACCGGCTGGCGATGAAAGCTGTCCGGGAGCCCGTCACAAACCGTGAGCGAATCGACGTCTGTGCTCTATTCGATCACCGAACTTGATGGGACCACTGGCATTGGAGTGGAAAGAAGTAAATTCTCACCCCAGACGATTTCCTTTTCCATGCGCGTATTCGCCTTCGCCCTCCTTTTCGGAATGCTCGTCGTCCCGGCGGAAGGACAAACGATCTGGTCGCGCCCCTACGAGCCCAATCAGGTCGCCGTTGAGGTCATCGTTCCCGACGCCTCCGACGACGCCTCCGTCCTTTCGGGAGCAACCTTTCTTTCAGGAACCCTGTCCATCAACGACAACGTCGAGCTGGCTACCGAGCTCCCTCTGGCCCGATATGGAACCTCCGCAAACGACGCGTCGTCCGCGTCGGCCGTTGGCAATCCGTATCTGGGCTTTGGTTTCAGCGGTAGCCGGATTCCATTTCTCTTGCAAATCGGGGCGCGCGTTCCCGTCGCTCCCTCGAACGCCGCCGCCACCCTTGGACAGACCACCGACGTCGGTCGAACGTCGGCCTTCAACCCCGACGAGTTCGTCCTCTCCGCTCTCCTGAACGGACGCTTCTCGCTCGGGCGGCGCACAACCGTCCGCCTGCGCACCGGCTTCGGACGCGCTTCCTCGCCGACCCCGGACACGACATCGGGGCGCAATCAGGACTGGCGCATGTACTACGACGCTCAGATCTGGGGCGAGGGCGACCGGCTCATTACGGGGCTCAGTGTCACTGGTCGGGCCTCCCTTACGACTCCGGGCGAGACACGGCACCACGCCGCCCTTTCCGTGATGGGCAACTGGAGCCGCGTTCAACCGGGGCTGTTGGTCGGCACCTCGCTCAACGATCTGTTTCAAACGGGTGACTTCGTGCCCGTTGCGGGCTTCACCCTCTCCATCAACTACATACGCTGACTGAGGCACACGGACGAATCAGCTCGACTCCGTTTCCGCTTCATCGTCGAGCACGATTTCTTTGCGGAGGCGTGCCACGGGAATGCCCAGGTGCTTGCGGTACTTCGACACGGTACGACGCGCAATCTTGAAGCCCTTTTCCTCCAACGCGTCGGCCAGCTCCTGATCGGACATTGGATCGGTTTTGTCCTCGTTGTCCACAATCCGCTGGAGCTCGGCCTTGACCTCCTTGTTTGAGACTTCTTCGCCGTCCACCGTCTCCAGCCCTTCGGAGAAGAAGTACTTGAGCTCGTAGACGCCCCACTCGGTCTGTACGTACTTGCCGTTTACGACACGGCTCACTGTGGAGATGTCCATGTCGATGATCTCGGCCACGTCCTTCAGGATCATCGGCTTCAGATGCCCCTCCCCGTACTTGAAGAAGTCCTTCTGGAGCTGCACAATGGCGTCCATCACCAGCGACATGGTGTGGCGGCGCTGGTTGATGGAGTTAATGAACCACCGGGCCGAGTCGAACTTGGTTTTGAGGAACTGGCGCGTCTCCTCGTCGACGTTCTCGTCGTCGGACTTCTTTTGGGCCTTCAGCTTCTCCAGCATCTTGCGATAGTGTTTCGAGATGTGGAGGTCCGGGGCATTGCGGCCGTTGAGGGTAATGACGAACTCGCCGTCGACG
>CAZSBW010000348.1:3618-3812 GCA_964604815.1 uncultured Salinivenus sp.
GAAGAAGTCCTTCTGAAGCTGCACGATGGCGTCCATCACCAGGTACATCGTGTGCCGCCGCTGATTGATGGAGTCGATGAACCACTGCGCCGAGCTGAATTTGTCCTTCAGAAACTCTTCGGTCTCCTCGTCCACCTCATCCTCGCTGTCGGACTCCTTTTGCGCCTTGAGCTTCTCGAGCATCTTGCGGTAGT
>CAZSBW010000349.1:0-3808 GCA_964604815.1 uncultured Salinivenus sp.
AGCGTGGCCGCCATCTTGTTGACCTCGCGGTACAGGTCGCGATACGTGAGGTTGCGCTGCGCTCCGTTTTCCCCTTCCCAGAGCAGCGCCACCTGGTTGGCCCGCTCCTCCAGGTGCCGATCCACACAGTTGTACGAGGCGTTCAACTCTCCGCCGGTAAACCACTCAAAGAACGGCGGATTGGATCCGTCGAACGTCTGGTCCCAGCGCGTCTCCCAGTCGAGAAGGTCGGCGTACTCTTCAAATCCATCGGGAAAATCGTCAAACCGGTCGTAGACCGCCGGGTCAGACACGTTTGCCTGCCCCACAAACGACGGGGGCGGACGGA
Organism: uncultured Salinivenus sp.; assembly: GCA_964604815.1. Taxonomy (GTDB): domain Bacteria; phylum Bacteroidota; class Rhodothermia; order Rhodothermales; family Salinibacteraceae; genus Salinibacter. The sequence continues at coordinate 329 of CAZSBW010000349.1, forward strand.
AATAGTCCTGATCGGACAAACGGGATTCGATCGTGAGAGCTGGGTCGGACATAGGAGCAAATACGGTTGGCGGAAAGGACGATGGTAAATCCCAACGGGTCCCGAGCCCCCACGGCGGCACTGCCGTCCCGGCCGTAGGGGAGCGAGGCAAGAGCGAACACACTGGCAGTGGAGTCAGCGCAAGCGACGCTGCCGACGAGCGGCGCGAAAGGGCTTCCAGGGAACGGTTCCCGTCAGGGATAGAGTTTGCTGTGGCGTCAGATACCTTACCGATCCGGGCGGTGAATTTCAACAGTACCGATTCGCGAGGAGGTACGTAGACAACGTCCCGCTGAGGCTGACGCCCATGCACGGGTACCGCCGGAGCTGTCACTGCAGACTTCATCACATCTCGGGAATGCCCAGCCATCGCCTCCCGTGCCGAAAACCAGATCGGACGTTCCTACAGTGCCGTCCGTCGCGCTTCTCAAAGCACCCTCCTTCCGACACAAACGGACAAAAGCAGCCGTCAAACTACCGTCGCCCAGTTCGAGCTTTCAACGCACGAGCAGCCTCGATGTGATTGGCACTCAGGGAGCTACGGGCTCCAACGCGAGTTCCGCCTCACACCACCCGCGGACGGCATTGCAGCAGAACACCGCCTCGGCCTGCCGGAGGTCGTCAAGCGTGAGAACACGCTCTCGAGCGTGGTCCTGCGTATCGAGCACGTGGTCTCGGTACACGCCGGGCAACAGGCCGCAGCTTACGGGCGGCGTCCAGAGCGTCCCTCCTTCTCGAACGAACACGTTGCTGTACGTGCCCTCGGTCACCTCCTCCTCCTGATTCAAGAGAATAGCCTCGTCGGCTCCACTGTCCTGAGCAGCAGCCAGCGCGCGGTCGTACACGTCGCGGTGCGTCGTTTTGTGGAAAAAGAGGGGATCCTCGCGATCCACCCGTTCGTCGGCGATAGCGAGTTGCCAGGGCTCGTTTCCGTCCTCGGAAAGCGGCGTCGTTTCGACGTCGATGCGTCCCCACCGATCCAGGGTCGTCCGAACTTTGAGCACGGTGTTCAGGTCCTGCCCCGACACAGCGGTCTCCACCCGACGACGAAGGCGACTCTCGTCGAACGGATATCCGAAGTACGCCGCGGAACGGGCGAGTCGATCCACGTGGCGGTCGAGCAGGGGCAGGCGCACGCCATCGAACCGCATGGTTTCGATGAGGCGCGGGGGCGGCGCGCCCGCCTCCGTCTGACGACTGGTGGCCGAGGGCGTCAGGAACTGCGTCTTGAGAGTGCACTCCTCGTACTCCGCCTGGGGATCGGAGTCCCACACGATCCCGCTTCCCACCCCCATCGTCCCCTCCTCCCCGTCGATCACCGCCGTTCGAATCGCGACATTGAAAACGGCGGTGTCGGGGCCGGCCATGCCGATGGCGCCACAGTACACGCCCCGCGGCTCGCGTTCGAGGTCGCGGATGAGTCGCATGGCGCGGCGCTTGGGCGCGCCCGTGACGGAGCCACACGGGAAAAGCGCCCGGAATACGTCCGCAAGCCCTTCGTCCTGCTGCAGCTGCCCCGTTACCGTAGAGGTCATCTGCGTCACCGTGTCGTAGGACTCGGTGGTGTAGAGGGCCGGGACCTCCACCGACCCGGGCCGGCAGCACACCGACAGGTCGTTGCGCAACAGATCCACGATCATGAGATTCTCCGCCCGGTTCTTCGGGTCGGCGCCCAATTCGTCCCGAAGAGCATGATCCTCGTCGAGGGTTCGTCCGCGCCGGATGGTTCCTTTCATCGGCCGAGTCACGACGCGGTTTCCGTCCCGACGAAAAAAGAGCTCCGGCGAGCAGGAGAGGATCTGCGTCTTCCCGAGATTCAGATAGGCGCCGTAGGGCACGCGCTGCCGCCGCCGCAGGCGTCGATAGAGACAACGCGGATCGCCGGGCGTACGAAATTGCACCGGGGCGGTATAGTTAATCTGGTAGACGTCCCCCCTCTGGATGTGACGCCGTATTTGCTCGATGTCCTCCATGTACGCGTCCTGCGAGACACTCAGGCGAACGGCCTCCACTGCCGGGCCGGAGGCGAGCGTCGAGAGGCCCTGTTCTACCTCGACGGGCGCCAGCACGTGGGCGTGATCGTACACCCCAAACCACGCGACCGGGTCGGCTCCGGAACCCGATGCCTCAAGCTCTACGAACGGGGCCCCAGCTTCATACGACAGGTATCCGGCCACGTATGCGCCGTGGTTTGTGGCTGCCTCCATCGCTTCAAGGAGCGCAGGCACTTCCCCCGGCGTGTCCGCCGTGAGCACCCGACGTGGGGCCGTGAAGCATCGACTGGTCTGGTTGGTCTCGTCAGGGCGGGCCGTGTCCAGTAACACGGTGCCAGGGCGCGTAAGAACGGTGGGATCGAGCACAGACGGAAATGGGCTTGCGCGGAGGGGCTGCGGGCTCCCAATCCTATCGGTGAATCAGAAGGTCGCGCATCCTACGCACGGTCATCGTGGTGGTTGGCTCCCCTTGCTCCATCTTTACACGAAAACCAAACCTCCGACCATCACTGATGCGTGGATGAGCTTCTACCGATCCGGGATCGGGGAAGACGATCCCCGACTGGTGGCATACCACGGTCCAGGAGATCTAGGATCTCCAGAATCCGAAATTCCCGGCAATCTGAGATCTGCTCCCCCGCGCTGAAAATGTAGTTTCCCTGCCTGTGCACGGATCAGTAAACCCGGTTTCGAATCCACGCGGCTGCAGGGCGTAGGCCGGGATGCGTGCCCCCGACGGCGTGGACCGTTCCTCGCAGGAGTCCGGCTCGCGTCATTTGCCGTATTAGTTGAGGCAGAGCGAGCACCGTCGTTGTTCTCCGCTCCCTTCCTCAAGACCCAAGGACACAGACGATTCGGCGTAGGCCGTTAGCGCCATAACTTCGTGGGACGACTCCAGAATCCGACTCGCCACAATGCTCTCGGGACCGCTCCAGTTCCTTCGTCGCCAGGCTTGTTCGCGGGCATCCACATCCAACTGTCCCACGTCTGCCCGAAGTCCTTTTAGCACGGTTCCCATTTCCTGCGTCTCAGACTGACTCTCCGCCGAGTGGCTTCGGGTTCCGTAAAGGAGGGCGCCGAGAATGCCCGGCAGCACCATGCACGGGGCGAATACCAGGAGAACGAGGGATAAAACCGTCATAGTAGCCAGTGAAGAACAAAGAGGAAGAGCATTTTCAGTGGGGACTTTTTGTTTCCTCAAACCTCGTTCCTAGACGCAATTCCCCTGCTGCCCCTCCTCACCTCACCTCAGGAGCGAACTTCATTCCGCGCACTTTTATTTTTTACCCATATCGCCGAACGTCGCGCGTGTCATTTCTATACCCGAAGCCGCTTCCCATATTTTCAATCGGTCCTGCGGAACCACCGTTGCGGGGTGCCGAACGCCGTGCGATCGGCTCGCGTGACAAATAGCAGTGGACTCAACTTCCGATTTCTAAACGACCTC
>CAZSBW010000350.1:0-3807 GCA_964604815.1 uncultured Salinivenus sp.
CACCTCCACGTCCTCGAACTCGGTGTTATGCTCGAAGGCCTCCCGCACGCTCTGCTGCTTCATGTCGAGCTGGGCCTCGTACGCGACGTGCTGCCACTTGCACCCCCCGCACTCGTCGGCGTAGCAGCAGCGGGGCTCGGTGCGCAGATCGCTCGGCTCCAGCAGCGTGTCGAGCTTCGCCTCCGCGTAGTTCGACTTCGTGCGGTGCACGTACGCCGTCACGCGATCGCCGGGAACGGCCCCCTCCACGAACACGACGTAGCCGTCCACGCGAGCGAGCGACTGGCCCTCGTCGGCAAACTTTTCGATGTCGAGCTCAACGAGGTCGCCTCGGCTGACGGGGGGCATTGGATCGGCGGGGCTGTGTGACGGAAATCGCGGGCCGGCTGCACGCAAATCGGCCGGTTCGGTTCCGCGCTACCGCATCACGAGTCCGCCATCGACGATAAGGTTCTGGCCGGTCACGGCCCGGGCCCAGGGCGAGGCCATCATGAGAACGGCGTCGGCCACCTCCTCCGGCGTCGTCACCTGGCCGCGGGGCGTGTTCTGGGCGATGAGGTCGAACACCTCGTCGGGCGTGGCGGCGCTGGCGTCGGTCTCGTCGAGGAGCCCGCCAGAAACCATGTTGACGGTGATGTTTTTGTCTCCGAGCTCGCTGGCCATGTTGCGCACGAAGCCGAGCAGCGCGGCCTTGCTCGTCGTGTAGTCGTGGTACGGGACGACGGGGTCCTGCACGAGATTCGAACCGATGCCGATGAAGCGCCCGCCGCCGGCGTCCTCCATACCGGGCAGGCTTGCCTGCAGGAGATGCAGGGCGCCCTGCACGGCCCCGTCGATCTGGGACTGGTAGTCGGCCCAGTCAATCTCGCCGGCCTCGGCGCGGGCGGCCGGGTCGAAGCGAAAGTCGACGAGGGCGTTGTGAACGACGGTGGTGACGGGCGCCTCGAAGTGATCGGTCGCCGTGTCCACCATCTCTTGGACGGCGGTCCGGTCGCGAATGTCGGCCTGAACGGGGAGGGCCGTTCCGTCGTGCTCGGTGGATAGCGTGTCGGCGAGGGTGTGGGCGGCATCCTCACTCTCGTAGTAATTGACGACGACATCGGCCCCCTCGCGGGCGAACGCGTGGGCGATGGCGGCGCCGAGGCCGCGACTGGCTCCAGAAATGAGGACAACGTGCTCGTTGAGGGACAGCATAGCAAACGGGCGTCGGTGGAGGGCAGAGAAAGAAGAAGGCGGGATCCACACCAAACGCCCAAGCGTTGTCGGTGCTGCTTTCCTTCGCCGGTATGACCCGGATCAGGTTCGAAGGGTTTGCTCTCAGCCCCGGCGCATGACGCCGGTGGCACCCCTAGCCTCACCGCGTAGGGTAAGCGGTAGGGCCGAGAGTTGCAACGGAGAGCGAGTCTCAGAAAAAAGAAAAGGAGAAAGACCCCAGTCGAATAGCTCTCTGCTCGCATGGGGCTCCTCTATCCGACGAACTTGTACCCGATGCCGTAGACGGTTTGGATGTAGGTCGGGTCGTCCGGTTCGGGCTCAATCTTTTTGCGAAGAGAGGCGACGTGGCGGTCGATGGTGCGGGTGGTAATGTCGCCGCTGATGCCCCATACGTCGCGCAACAACTGATTCCGACTCACAGTGCGCCCTCGATGATTGACAAAATACTCCAGAATGTCGAACTCCAGATCCGTAAAATCGATTTTCTCTCCGTCCTTCGTTGCCTTCTGCTCGGCAAAGTCGATCGTGATCTCGTCGAACGTGTACACGTCCCCAACCTCGGGCCGTAGGCTCTCGCCTCGTTGGAGCACAGCACGCACCCGTGCAGCCAGTTCCTCGGCGTCGAACGGCTTGGTAACGTAGTCATCGGCCCCAAGGTCGAAGCCGCGCAGCTTGTGCTTGCTCTCGGACTTGACGGTGAGCATGATGATGGGCGAATTGACGCCAGACTTGCGCGCCTCCCGCAGCACTTCGAATCCGTCTTTTTCGGGGAGCATCACGTCGAGCAACACAACGTCGTAAGGAGGAAGGCTCGTGACTTCCTGCAGCGCTTCCTCGCCGTCCTCCACGTGCGTCACCTCGTAGCCCTTGATCGAGAAGTAGTCATCGAGACCGGTGCCGACCTCCGGATCGTCCTCGACGATGAGGAGCCGTTCGTTGTCAACGTCCGAGTTTGAGAGACTAGAGGAAGACATGGGAGACAGTGCAGTGGTGAGGGACGAACGAGGAAGAGGGTCTTCTTGATTGTCGGTTGGGCCGTGATTGTGTGAGCCTTCTCCGTCAATCGTGCTGAAGCGAGAACGCGCCTGGCACCCAATCACCCGGAATCGACTCAATCTGCGGTCGCTACACGATTTTTAGCCTGCCAGCACCGAAGTCAAACCCACTTCTGAATGGCAAACGGACTACGTCGTAACACATGTTACCGATTCAGTTCCAACAGACCCCGAATGGATCGTAACGATCCGTGAGGAGGCTCGTGGCGATTGGGAGCTTCCCCGCGAGGGCACGACCAATCGCCGCATTCGAGAAAACCGTCCGTTTCCCCAAAGAAGTCATCGGCCGCCGAACGGATGGGCCGGTCGGGGGTTTACTACGATCCTCCTATTTGTGCAGCTCCCACTGGGCTGCTGACCACCCTTGCACTCGCGCGTCACATGGATTTTTCTGTCCTGTTTGATCCGGAATACCTGCCCATCATCGTCGGAACGATCGTAGGATTTGGACTGCTGGCCGCCGCTCTCCTCGTGCCGGTGTATCGTTTTCTGGAGCGAGAACAGAAGGTGGCGCAGAAGTGGACGCCGGACGCCCTCGCCGAACGCATGCGGAACCGCAAAAAGACGACGGCGAATGGGACGGAGGCCGACGATGATGACGCCGTGTCGACCAACGGGGCGTCTAACTCATCGACGTCCCCGGACTGAACGACCGTCGGCTACGGCTCCTCGGGCGAGTCCACGGTGACGACCGGGCGGAGGTCGGCCAGCGTCTTGGCGCCGATGCCGGCCACCCGCCTGAGCTCCTCGACCCGTTGGAAGGGGCGCTGGTTGGTGCGATACTGGACAATCCGACCCGATAGGGCGGGGCCAATGCCGCTGAGGGCCTGCAGCTCCTCGCGCGAGGCTTCATTGAGGTTGAGCGGATTGTCGGAGGAGGGGGCGACGGGCTCGGGCGAGGCCGTTCCCAGGGACGGACCGGCGGTTTTGGCGGACGGCTGGGCGACCAGGGAATCAACGGCGACGGGCGGCACCTGCTGCTCCTGGACGTGCCGCACGGTGAGGCCCAGCACGAAGAACGTGGTCAAGGTGAGAATGGCGAGTGCCTCGTGCCGGGTAATTGAAAGCCGCTGCTGGAGACGATAGAGCCAGATCATGGATGTGAATCGGATCTGTTATGCGGGCTCTCGCGCGTTGGGATTGGGTAGACACGTGCACGTCCGAAATCTAACGTTGAGTAGGATTTTCAAATCAAGACCTCGCGGTCATTTTGTATTGAACGCTCGCCCCGCAGCGGACTCGTTCAAGGTCTGAAGGTTGAATGCGGGAAGGCTGTGGGGAAAACGGGCTTTGTGGAGACAGCCAAGATTCAGAGGATCACGTCCTGACCCGAACTGTTGATCCTGAGACGTTCGACCAGAATCCCTTCGTGACGTCTGTCATGCGCGGTGCGGGAGTTCAGCAGCGCCGGCAGGTCGTCAACCGGTTCTGCGACGCCTACGACGTGTTCTTCGAGAGCCTTGAGGCGTGGAAAGACGATCACCTAGTGCGGTCTCAATCGGTCTCTTTGGGACCAGAAGCTCTCTTGGTAAAACGT
>CAZSBW010000351.1:0-3789 GCA_964604815.1 uncultured Salinivenus sp.
GTGCGAAGCTTCAGGCCCAGGATGAATCGCAGATTGTCGCTCGTGACAGGCATGATCCGATTAAGCGGTAAAATTGCCCGGGAGCTACCCCGGTGTGCGGGTTTTTGGCTTGAGGAAACAGACTGGAGAGGCCCGAATCTCTGCTTGAGAGCAGTAAGCTCCAGAGGTCAGGACTTACCTCCAGTCATGACTCTCGATGCGTTCATTGTCGAAGTGTTCTGTCTCACCGATGACCTGCTTACCGACCTCGTTGGAAGCTCCTTCTCGCAGATCGGACAGCCCAGGGTGGCCTCTCCTGTTGGTCGGGCGTCGCCGCCGGGTTGAGACGGCGATCAGCCCGTTCCGCCCCCGCTACGGAACGTGCGATACCCGTCGATTCGGTTGTGCAAGCCCACTACGGACGCTCCGATGGCGAAAATACAAAATTGACCGTGCGGTCGACGGTGCTGCCGGTCTCCTCGTCCGTAACGCGCACCGACACGCGCACGTCTTGCGGCTCGTCGCGCTCAATCCCGGAGAGATCCACCAGAATCTGTTCGTCGGTGCGGCGCGAAGAGCCCGTACGCGTCATCGTGGTGCTGGTGCGACGGGGTTCTTGCCCGCGGAAAAGCCGGGTCCACCCGCGCTGCGTCTTGCCTTCGACCTCGTAGGACACGGTGTAGCGCGTGCGATCATCGGTCCCGTACGTGAGGTGGTAGATCTCAAACGAAAGCAGAAGCGGCGTGTCGACCGTGAGGAAGCGGAACGGGTAGGGCCTGGCGTGCTCGACCGGATCGGCGAGCGTATCGGTCGTCGTGTCGGGAAGGGTAAGCACCTTCAGGTCACTCATCTCGATCTCGTCTGCCTCGGCCCGAAGCGGCTGCAACGAGTCGGCCCGGGCGAGTGCAAACCGACGCTTGGGTCCGAGCGTCGCGTTTGCGCTGTCCGCCGCCTGCCGGTACTGGTACTGCGCCCACTGCATGGTGAGGTGGTGGCGCGCGGCGCTTCGAAACGACACAGGTGCCCCCACGATGACCGACCCTTGTCGAGTGGGAAAAGGCGACAACTGAACGCGTCGCGTCCGCCGCCGAGTGCGCGACCGGTCGCGACTGTGCCAAGCGCCCGAAAACTGAATCATCGACGGGGCTGGATCGTCCTCTTCGTCCTGGGGCTGGAGCCGGGCCTCTTCGGCGAAAATGCCCCAGTTCACCTCCGTTCGCGTGGTGCCGTCGTCGTTCAGAAAGCGCACGGTTCGCACGGAAACGGGAAGCGGAGCCGTGTCTTCGTGCAGGGCCGTGTACTGGCGCGGCACGTTCTCCTCGCGCCGCTTTTCCGCCGCGGCGTCCTCCCGCTGGGCCTGCGCGATCATTCGGGGCACGAATTCCGTGGGGTAGGACAAGTCCAGATTCGGATTCGAGAAGACGCGGCGCGTCTGTCCGACGCCCGCTCCGACTTTGCGGGACTGCTCTGCCCCACGCGTCTGAACCGTCCCCCCCGCGGCCTCGGCGATCTCCGCAGTGATTGCCTTCATTTCCTGGCGGTCCGCATAGCTTTCGATTTTGGCGGCCCGATTGCTGAAGACAGGGTGGTAGAGCGCCAGTTCGCGGTAGATGGCCCGCATGGCCATGAGCGACGAGTAGGCGATATTCAGTCCACGATCCGAGTCCCCTCGTCGCATCGTGAGGGCGCTCGGGAGCAGGTCGTTGGGCCGGACCCGTTCGAAGCATCCGGACGATTCGGATTCGGCGAAGAGGTAGTAGGCCGTATCGTCGACCTGCGGATACAGCCAAATCTCGCTCTCCGGAAAGCTCGAGGGGGGCGTAGGCACCCCAAAGCGGAACACCTCGCGAAAGAATTTTCCGTCCTTGTAGCCGAGCTCGGGCCGCTTGTAGGGCGCCCCAAGCCGGAGATAGACGGTCCCCCGAGCGTCGAAGGTGCTGGTTCGTTCGGGGCAGGAGAAGACCCGTCGGACGTGGATCAGACGCGTCAGGTGCTCTTCCAGCCGCTCGTTTTCGTCGGTGGTCGGGTACGGATCCAGCCCTCGCCACCACTCTCGAAGGGCCTCTCCGGCGCCGGCCCGCAACGACCACGTCCTCGGCTCGTCCGACCGGTGTCCGTCCACGACCTGTGCGAACACGTCGTCGGGCAGAAGGGGAGCAAGCTGAGCCACCCGACGGCGGAAGAGGGCCGGCGGGGCCGCCGATGAATCCCCGCCCACGCGACTGAGGAGCGTGGTGTACGCATCGACGGCTTTCAGGCGTTCGGTGCGGAGTTGGCTCCGGGAGAGCGTCCGCAAATAGGCATCGGCGAGGCGAACGTCGAAGCGCCCGGCGTCGGTGACTCGATGAAAGCCCTGGTGCCAGGCAGAGCGCGCCTGCGTCGAGTCGCCCGAGCGGGCGTGTGCTTCGCCCAACCAATAGGCCGCCGCCCCGTAGGCGGGATGGATGAAGTCCGGGCGGGCAGCGACGGCGTCCTTCAAAAGGGACAGGGCCTCGCCTGTCCTGCCGGCTCGTGCGAGGTGGATGCCCCCCTTCGCCTGTGCAGCAGGCGACAACGATTGCAGGCGAATCTTTTCGTGTTGAATCTGGCCCTGCACGTCGTGCACGAGCACGTTGCCCGCAATCCAACACACGAGGAGAACGCCAAGCCCTCCTCCCCACAATCGCCGAATGCAAAGTGGGAATAGTCGATCACTCAAAACATCAACGTCCATTGGCGCAACCTCCTGTATGGGGAATGGAACGTGGATGAAGCGGTGGGGACAGGAATGACGTTCATGTTCATCCAGCCTTTATGGTTCCGGGGCGACCTTTCAGCGCCTGCCGCTGTTCTTTCTCCGTGCGTGCCGGAAGGCGCTCGTGTAGACCATCGGACCCTCTCGCGGTCGCGCGCTTCGCTCCATCCGACCCCATCTTCGTCTGTGCCGTCCACTTCGTTCCAGTCGGCGACCCGTATTGAACGCTGGTCGCTCGCAAACGCCATCGGGGTACTGGTTGCTGCCGGAGGCGCCGGCTGGGTGGGCCGGCCGTGGCCCCTCCTGCTCGGGGGAATCGGGCTGCTGGGCGGGCTCGTGGTCGTATCTCGGGAAAACTGGACGCCGCAGGGCATCTTCGGCGCGGCCAACGGCGTAACGGCCTTCCGCGCGGGCCTCCTTGCGCTCCTCCCCCCCGCCGCCGCTGCCGGTCCCGGCGTTCTTCTTGGGCTCAGCCTCCTCATTCTCGCGACCGACGGCCTGGATGGCTGGCTCGCTCGGCGCGGCACGCTCGAATCCGAGTTCGGCGCGTTCTTCGACAAGGAAACAGACGCGCTCTTTCTGCTGACGCTGTGCGCACTCGCCGCATTTCGAGGGCGGCTGCCCGTCTGGATTCTCGGGGTCGGCCTGCTGCGGTACGGGTTCGTTGTATTCCTCTTCCTCGCCCCGACGGTTGAGAAGACAGAGGAACGCTCCACGTGGGCCCGGTACGTCTACGGGGGTACGGTCACGGCCCTGCTCACCTCGTTCCTTCCGTATCCGACGCTGTACCAGCCCCTCGTCGCCCTCGCCGCCGGTGCGCTCGTCGTTTCATTCGTCCAATCGGCCTGGCGCGTCGTCGACACGTGACGACGTTTCTGAACGACGTGTCCATCCACGTAGGCCCTACGCAGTTGACATCGCTAAGTAGACACGCAAAAATACCTTCATTCGAGAGTCATCCCGAAAGGGTTCGAGGACATATTCTGAGCGACCGAGGCCATCTAGATGGCCACGACCGAGCCAATCTGTGTCGGATTATGAGATTAACCGCAGGACGTTGGTGTTCTCTTTTTGAG
>CAZSBW010000352.1:0-3782 GCA_964604815.1 uncultured Salinivenus sp.
GGTCATTTCGAGCGGAGCAGGCAATCCCAGATTGCCAGCAATCCCAGATTGCCAGCAATCCCAGATTGCCAGCAATCCCAGATTGCCAGAGTCGAGAAATCTTTCCGAATGAACCGAGAACGGGACCTTAAAGGCCATGCGGGGAAGTCGTGAAGTTCCTCCAGCGAGGGAGAGCGTCTGGACCCAAACAGACCGATTGAAGATGCACCAGTCATTACGAGGTCACCAGAGAATTCCGCGCGCGGGAGCGCGGAGATGAATCTTGTGGATTAGTCGGTCTCAATGACCGGCCAACCCTAACACGGAGTTTAAATTCAAAAAAAGCTCCGTCCGGAAGGGCAGTTTACTCGATGGTGAAGTTTTCAACTCGGCCATTGCGACCGAAAAGGATCTGGTACGTTTTCCCATTCTTGCTGCGGTACACCCACACTTCCGCTCTCGCTCCTCGCGAACGGGTCGCATCTGGCTCCGCGCTGTATCCCCTCTTCGCACCCATCACGAGCCGAATCTGTTTTTTTGTCATGGTGGTTGCCACCTTCCCCTTGCGCATGAGCTTGGCAATGGCGGGACGGGGCTTCTCAGAACGGATGTAGTCCTCGATCTCAGCTCCCTGCTGTTGGGGGCATCCGATCAGGAGGATGAGAAGAAGCAGGGAGAGGTAGCGCATCGACTCAGGGAGTTGCATGCAAAACTGTCGAGTGTTCTCGGGGGCCGCCCCTGTTTTTTGTCCTACTTAATTTCGCAATGTCGCAGGTGGGCCGAAGCCGATTTGAAGCGCGTTCGCTTGAAGGGATCGATCGGTCGGGAGGAACGTGTTCGTTGAACTCACTCCTAAGGGGGACCTCAGAGGGACGCTCACGCTCCATCGGCTCGGGGGTTTCGAGGAGATTGGGTGGAGCCTTGAAGCGACCGGGGCCATCGACCAGTCCTGTCTGTGGCCCGAAGATTCCGGGCCCCCAATCGCTGTTCAACCTCCACTGGGGCGTCCGAAAAGAGCTGGCCGGAGCGGGGAGTCGTCCGAACGTGGGGCTGGGGGGCCCATCCCGTTGCGGGGAGGTCGAACAAACCGGCTCCTTCGCCCAGCTACGCACAAACGGATTCGTCAAACAAGTGTCGAGGGCAATCGAACGTCGAACGCGCAATCGGTCGGGGGCGGCCCACTGACTCGCCATTCCCCGGTTGTATCGGTAATGCGGGCGTGTCGGCCGGACGGTCCTGCGCAGTGTCGCACATCCGTTCGAAGACAAAACGCGATTGTCACGCGGGGTTCCCATCCTCGGGAATCGATGCCCGGTTGCGAGCGTTTCCATAAATCGATCGTGGGCGAGCCGGCTCCACACGAGAAGGAGGCGGATCGTTGCGGGTACGTGCGCCCCTTCCCCACCACACTACACGAAAATTCGAGATGCTGGGGATCGTGATGTGCTACCAGTCGGGGATCGTCTTTAGAAACCCATTCACGCATCAGTAATTCCGTTTTATGTCTGACCTTGCCGACCTGCGACGCGAGTATTCTCGCGCCGAGCTTACGCGAGACCACGTGGCAGACGATCCGCTCGCACAGTTTCGGACGTGGTTTGAAGAGGCACAGGACGCCGAGGTCCACGAGCCGAATGCGATGACGCTGTCCACCGCCGCTCCGGACGGCACGCCCTCCGCTCGCATCGTGCTGCTGAAGGGAGTGACCGAGCGGGGCTTCCGTTTTTATACAAACTACGATAGCCGCAAAGGGACGGAACTCGACCAGAATCCGCACGCGGCCCTCGTCTTCTGGTGGGCACCCCTGGAGCGTCAGGTCCGCATTGAAGGAACGGTCGAACGGCTGCCCGACGAGGAATCGACGGCGTACTTCCGGCGTCGGCCGCGCGGCAGCCAACTCGGGGCGTGGGCGTCTCCGCAGAGCCGCGTCGTGGAGAGCCGGGAGGCACTCGTGGACAACCTGGCGGCGGTGGAGGAGGAGTATGCGGACGAAGAGGTCCCGCGCCCGGCCCACTGGGGCGGGTACGTCGTTCGTCCCCTTCGGATTGAGTTCTGGCAGGGACGCCCCAACCGCCTGCACGATCGGCTCCGCTACCGACGGCCCACTGTGGATGCGGAGGACGGCGCCTGGGTCCTCGAGCGCCTGGCTCCCTGAGTTTCCAGAATGTCGGCGGAAAAACAATTCGCCCCCAGGCGGAGCGCTGCGGCGACGGCTCCTGCTTTCTCGGAAAGCGAAGACGCCCCCAATCGGCATCACTCGGAAAGTGGGACCGGTCTGCACGGTACGCCTCCGTCTCCCGAGAGGGCCGGCCCGACGACTGCTCACGCCTGACCGGCCGATGCATGACCAAAGCTACGAAGTCCGTTCGTTGCTCGCGGCTGTACACGGCCCTCGGCTAACACGTCGCGTTCCCGCGGATCGGTAATAATCCGGACGGGCGGCCCGTTGACTGGGGGTGGGAGGGAGGTTCAGGCCCCGAGAAAGCGGCTTGGCAGCACCTTTCTGGCCGGACCTCTCCCCTGATGTAGCGATGAGTGGTGGCGCCGCCGGTCCCGACTCGCCGTCGGGGGCGGCGGTGTTTTTTTGTGCCGTCTATCCCAGGAGGATCATAAGCAGGACGAGCACGACGGCGAGTGCTCCCAGCAGCAGGACGCCGTTGTACACCGTGGATGCCCAGTCCTCCGCTGCCGGCCCCCCGTCGGGCGCCGGTGCGCTCAGATCGTTGTCGGGGGGAAGCAGGCCCGCCTCGTCCAGAAGCGCCCGGGCCCGCTGCGCTGTGTCGCGCATGCCTACGAGTTTCACGCCATGGGGACGCTGCAACTGCGGATGCATGCCTCCGGCGTCGTCGGTCGACACGAACGACCGAATGTCAGCGTCGGCGAGATAGTCGCGTGCCACGTCGGCGTTCCGGCGGGCGGAATACGTGGCAACGATCGTCGTTTCCTCAGCGTCGACACTGTCGGGCATCGGACGAAAAACAGAGCAAGAGGGAGGACGCGAGAAGGTCGTTGCGGCGATATGGACGCAAAATACCCGGTTGATTGTCAAACTTGCTCGGAAGCAGACTCGCGGACGAATTCGGTCATCCGGACTTGATTCGCCAAACGAAATAGGCTGCGACTCACAGTCCGATCGTCACGGACACGTTAGCCGCACCTTGCCGAAATGGAACGCCCGTACACCCGTAGGCTGGTCCTCGACAGGCGCGATCACTATCGCGTTGGGCATCTCGAGACGGTTGTTCTCGATGGAGTCGCGAGGTTTGGTGATGGCTCGCTCGACCGGTGATTTTTGGCATCGTGGTTTGCAACGCTGTCCGCGCACGGTCCAGGCATGTTTTTGCACCCATTGCCGCCCCTAATCCGAAAAAGAAAAATCCACAAGCACCTGAAGAGCAAGTACTTGTGGAGTATAAAGAGTGGGCCCGGCGGGACTCGAACCCACGACCGATCGATTATGAGTCGACTGCTCTAACCAACTGAGCTACGGGCCCGAACCGAACTCTCCGTACGAGCGAGTCCGCTAGGTCTTCACGACCCTGCACCGCGACGGTTCCGAATTCCTGCGGCAGGACGTAACCTCAAGACGTATCCTTCCCTCTGTTGAACTTCCTGCTTTGCAACGCTTAGACACCACCCTTTTAATTTTTCTATTTCTCACTCATTGAGGTCGGTCATGCCCGGTGATACCGAGCCTTCCGTCGCCGAGTCGCCCGATGCCATCTCGTCGCTGGTCGTGGAGGGCTTCAAATCCCTTGCGGAGCGGACGGAGATCGACATTCGCCCCCTGACGCTGCTTGCCG
>CAZSBW010000353.1:0-3771 GCA_964604815.1 uncultured Salinivenus sp.
GCACACAGATTGCCTCGCCCGACGAACGGACGGGGCCACGTTAGAATTGCGGATCGATACGTGTCTATCAGACGCTCACGGACACGTTTTCATGCCCGATCCGCTCCCGTCATGCTACACCCTTCCCGTCTTCTCGCCCTTGTGGCGCTTGGTCTCCTGCCGGTCGTACAGGCCCCCGCCCAGCCCCAGGTCGACACCACCGTCACGTGGCGCAGCTACAGCCGCACCGGAACGGCCGGGGTGAAGGTCTACCCCGGTCCCCCCGACGACGAAGAGACGCACGCCATCGTCGTCAAGGAGCTGGCGAAAAACCAGGGTCCCTCAACCGTCGAGGATTTCCAGTACTTGGCCGACCTCATTGGGCGTCGACTCGGCATCAATCCGACGAAAGCCTACTGGGTGCTGCACTGGGGCGGCTTCTCGTTCGAAGGAGCCGACCCGAATGCGGACAAGGCACTCTTCCTTCGCGCCACGTTCAACCGCACAAAGAGCGGCAACCTGAGCAGTCCGTATTGGAAGGTGGTTTCGGAAACCGACGTGCGGGAACTGACAGACCGGCGGTGGGGACGGTGATGCCCGGCTGTCGCCCGCCGCTCCCGAACTTCTGACGAAGCAAACCGGCCCAGGGGTACGAGACCGCCGGGCATATCCCTCGGAAACACGTCCCCCCGTTGATGGCATCACGGGTTCGTCGACCGGGCCGTGCCTGCCTGGGAGGCCGCGCCGGACGAGGAGGGCCGTCCGTCCGTCTGCAGGGTGCGGAGCGTCGAGACGTAGGTGTCGGCCACTGCCGACCAGCCGAACGTGGCTTCCGTGTGCTCAAGGGCCCGCTGCGCGGCGGCGTCGAGGGCCTCGGCGTTGTCGCGGTAGCGGTCGATCGCTTCGACGAAGGCCGCCGGGTCCTCCGGGGCGACGAGGTGCCCGTTCACGCCGTCGGTGACGACGTCCCGGATGCCTTCGAGCCGCGCCGCAACGGCGGGCGTGCCGCACTGTCCGGCCTCCAGCAGGACGATGCCAAAGCCCTCCATGTCGTCGGGCACCGGCACGTTCGGCATCACGAAGAGGTCGCTCCCCCGGTAGAAGCAGCCGAGATTGTCGTCCGAGATGCGCCCGAGGACGTGCACCCGCGCATGCAGATTGTGCCGGTCAATGGCGTCGCGGATGGCCGAAAGCTGCGGCCCGTCGCCCGCGACCCAGTAGTGCACGTCGTCGGGCAGCCGGGGCATCACGGCGTCCACGAACCAGGCCGTCCCCTTGCGCTTCACCTGCCGCCCCACACTGCAGAGCAGCAGGCCGTCGGGCGGGGGGGGCGGTGCGGCCCGATCGAAGCGGTCTTCAAGCACCGCCCGCGCCTCGGGGCGCCCCCGCGGGCTGCGGAAGCGATCCACGTCGATGCCGTTGGGCACGACGCGGAGCTGCTCGGGGACAGCGTCGCGGTTGAGACAGGCCTTCCGGGTGGCGCGGCTCACCGGCAAGATGGCATCGAGGGCGTCGAACACCTTCGGCACAAACCACTGATACGGCGGGAACGGCGTCGTCACGTCCAGCCCGTGCACGATGGCGGCCGTTTTTACGCCGTGCCGACGGAGCACCCCCTGCAGCGGAACGGCCAGTGCAGCGGTCACCATCGAAGAAAAGAGCACCACGTCGGTGGCGTCTTTCGACGCCGCGCGGGCAATGCGCCCTCCCGCATAGACGAGGAAGAAGGGCACCTTGGCGTGCAGGGTGCGCCAGGCGCTGCGCAGCAGGATCGAATCGTAGACCAGGTCGTCGTCGCGGGCGGCCTTCGCGTCGAGCGACTCGTGCAGCTTGAGGGAGACGCGCTGCATGCCCCCCACGTTGGCCATCGGCCGGTTCTCCGGGGGAAGCGAGTGCGAAACGAAGAGGAGGCGCACAGAGACGACGAGACGTTAACGTGCCGGGACCATCGTCGGAATTGACTGCTCGCACGCAACGGTCCGGCGTCCGAGCACCTTATCGTAGTAGCAGTTCATCTTTTCGAGGATGGTCTCCCATCGAAAATTCTGCGCCCGCTCGAAGGCCGCCGTGCTCATTCGGTCGCGACGGGCCTTGTCCTGCACGAGTTGGCGGGTAGCCTCGGTAAAGGCCGACACGTCTCCCGGTGCACAGAGGCGCCCGGTCGTCCCGTCGTCCACGAGATCGCGACTGCCCACCGCGCGGGCACACACCGTGGGGAGGCCCGAAGCCATCGCTTCGAGCGTCACGTTGCCAAATGTTTCCGTGTCGCTCGGGAACAGGAACACGTCGGAGGAGGCGTAGGCCCGCGCCAGGTCGGCTCCGTTCAGGAAGCCCGTAAAGGTCGTGTTCGGAAGGCGCTCCTCCAGTTCCGCGCGGGCCGGCCCGTCGCCCACCACCATGCTGCGGTGCGGCACGTTCTTTTGCTCCAGCCGCTCGATGACGTCGGCGTACACGTCCGGCCCCTTCTCCCACACGAGCCGGCTCACGAACGTCACGACGACCTCGTTTTCCTCGATGCCGTGGGCGCGACGCCAGTTGCGCGAGCGGTGTTCCGGCGTAAACCGATCTGTGTCGACGCCCCGCTCCCAGAGGCGCAGCCCCTCGGTGATGTCGTGGTCGCGGAGGATGTCGGCCACGGCGGGGGACGGCACGTAGACCTGGTCGCACTGCTGGTAGAACCGCCGCAGGTAGCTCCAGAGGGCCGACTCGAAGAGACCGAGGCGGTAGTACTTCAGGTAGGAGCTAAAGTGGGTGTGGTACGAGGAGACGACGGGCGTGCCGGTCGACTGGGCCATGCTCAGGGCATGGCGCCCGAGCAGGTCCGGCGTGGCAATGTGGTAGAGCGTGGGATCGAACGCCTCCAGCTCTTCGCGAACGGACGGCGTGATGCCCATCGTAAAGCGGTACTCCGACCGCCCCGGCAGCGCCACCGACGGCACCGGCACGAGCGTGCCGGCGTGATCGAGGGGCGGATCGTCGGTCGTCGGCGCAAAAACGCGGACGGCAGCCCCCTGGCGTTCCAGGTGATCAACCAACCGATTGAGCGTGAGAGAGACCCCGTCGGCAATGTGGTTGTACGCCCCCGTGAAGAGGGCCACACGCTTCGGGGGTCGCTGGGGTTGGCCGTCTCCGCTTGGAGGCGACGCGGACATCCGGGAAGTCAGCTTTTCGGGCTCCATGTTGGGCGAAACCGGTGCAAAAATAGAAGCCCCCGCAGTCGAACGGGAAAGGGGCGATTTTTCAGTGGGGCGTCAGTCACACTGGGGGCGCAGCGCGACGGGGCGAGAGTAACAGCCGAAATGTGGGTTTTCTGTTAATGCGGACGTTCTTCATCTCATCGTCCATCGTGTGACGACGAGGGGGCCCCCGTTACGAGACTCGGGCGCTCCCTGTGATCGCGAGTGCTGACACATGTACAATGATCTCCGGCATTCGGCATGAGCTCGTTTGCCCCCTTCCCCACCTACAGCCTCGCCCTCATTGCGCTCTGGGACGACGGCCACGGCCTGCTGGGCCTGTTCAACGCCGTCGGCAGCCTCGTGTGTGGCTTGCTCCTCGTAACGGGCGGACGCGCGTCCGGCGCATGGCTGATGGGGCTGTAACGGATGCTCCTCCCTTCCCCCGACGCCCGCGGGCCGACGCTCTGGACCATCAGGACATCAGTTCTTCGATCTCTTCCGGATCTCGCTTCAGGAGGCCCTGCTTCTTGTAATAGATCATGGTGGTGTCAAGGGTGCCGTGGCGCATCCGGTCCTTCACCTCCTCGATGGGCATGCCGTCGTTGAGCCAGAG
>CAZSBW010000354.1:0-3767 GCA_964604815.1 uncultured Salinivenus sp.
CTGAGGTGTCTAACTCCTGTTGGCTGCCGGAGCCCCCGTCGGGGCGCGCTTTTCACGGAGTGAAATGAGCGGTGCGTCAAGTTTTCCACGTCGAATGGAGCGTTGATCGCCCGGCCCCAATCAGGTGATTTGGACAACATTCAGATCAACGTGTCCCCAGTCGACCCCCGACATCCTCGGCTTGACTGACCACCGGATCCTCACGCAACCCTCCTCCTAGATACCCGTGCGAATGTTCAGGGGTGCAGATGGTCTCTGCCCCTCCTGCATTCGCGCCCTGTTCCGCTCACGTCATCCGCTTCCCGCCCTAGTGCCCGAACTCGTCATCGTCGCCGCCGTCGCCGAAGAGAACCGCGTCATTGGAAAGGACCGAGACCTGCCCTGGCACATCCCGGAAGACCTCCAGCACTTCAAAGAACTGACGACGGGCTCCCCGCTGCTCATGGGCCGTCGCACGTTCGAGTCCATCCTTCACCAGTTCGGCGGTCCCCTCCCCAACCGGCGCATGGTCGTGCTCACCAATCAGGGGTCATTCGACGACTATCCCGACGTAGAGACGTATGCCTCCATCGACGCGGCGATGGACGCCCTCTCCGACGCAGACGTGGTGTTCATTGGGGGCGGGGAGGCCATCTACCGCCAGTTCCTGCCAAAGGCCGACCGACTGGAGTTGACGATCGTCGAGGGAGAATACGAGGGCGATACGTATTTCCCGCCGTACGAGCACCTGGTGGGCGACGTGTTCGAGCAAAGGAGCGTCGAGGAGCGCGACGGCTTTCGGTTCGTGACCTACGAGCGTGTGACGAACGGGAACACCTGATCCCGTTCGGGATCGTCGAGCGACTCTCGTCCGAAGAAGGCCTCGATGCGGTGGTGCTGCTGCTTCGCATCATTGTAGCCAATTTCGAGGAGGCGTTGCAGATACCCAGGCTTGAAGAGGAGCATGCTCAGCCAGTCGGACTGCGGGTCGTCGCGCCACTGCACGGCCGAGAGGAGCGTGCCCATCGCCCCGCCGATCTCCAGTCGGTAGTCGTCGGCCAGGGCGCCGAGATCGACGGAGGGGCGCAAGATGAGGAGGTCAATGGGCTCCAGACGCCCCCGCTGGCTCGGTTGGAGGCGACGCACGAGACGATTGATGCGGCGGAGGACGGCCGCATCGTGCTCCAGCACGTCAAGCATCAGTACGTTGGCCAGGATTCCGGCCATCTGAAAGAGGGACGGATAGGCGGCAGTGCGGCCGGCACGGTTGGCCTCCTGCCGCGATCGCTCGTAGCGGGTGGAGATGACGAAGAGGCGATCGGCTCCCATGTGGATGGCGGGAGCAAGCGGATCGAGCATGCGGAGTCCCCCATCCCCGTACCACGCATCCCCGAGCCACACGGCCGGAAACACCATCGGCAGGGCCGTGGACGCCATCACGTGGTCGAGCGTCAGTTCCGTGCGGCGCCCCAGCCGATTGGGCCGCTCCCAGTCCTCCATCGAGCAGCCCTGTATCCAGGTTACCGTTTGCAGGGTGGCATAGTTGGACGTCGAAATCGCGAGTCCGTCCAGCCGCCCGTCGTCGAGGTTGTCGGCCACGCCCGTCAGCTGTCCCCCCGCGCCCGTAGGCAGGCGCTGGTCGAGATAGTCGCGAAGCGGGGCCGTGTCGAGCAACGTCTGTTTTGCACTCGGGGTGCCCCTCACCAGCGACCGCGCAATGGCCCAGAGGGAGCGCGGCGCAAACACGTCCGCCATCGTGAGCTCTTCCCAATACGAGGTGAGATCCGCCGTGCGCTCGGACCAGGGAGAGGGATCCGCCGCAAGGTGGGCGGCATTGATGGAACCGGCCGAGACGCCCGTCATGAGCGGTATCGATTCCCGTGGAAACGCCTCTCCTACGTAGCAGAGCACGCCCGTCTGGTACGCCGCCCGGGCTCCACCACCCCCCAAAACGAGCGCAGTACGCGCCGACGCCGCATCCTCGGATGTCGAGATGCGTTTTCCATCCGACGAGGTCCCGTCACTCATGGACGCAAACGGTTCGATCCAAAAGAATTCGTAGTAGCGCGTTTTCCGTCCGCTCCAGCAATCCCGCTCACGTGCGGGCTTCCGAGAGCGCGCCCTCCGTGCAATCCAACACCGAGATTCCCGGGGGAACAGCCAACACGGACGCGCCTCCACCGCCCCCACGCACTCACGACGTGTGCCAGCGATACTGGCGGAGAATTTCGGAATCGCGCGTTCGCTTCATCACCGTCCCACACTTCTCACAGTAGAAGACAACCTCCTTTACCGGTGCTGAGATGCCAAGCATGAAGAAGAACCCGGCGTTCCACCCGTACCGGGGCTCGGCCGTCACACGAGGATGACTGAGGTCGTTCCCGCACGAACAGGTCGTGACTTCCACCTTCTCGGCGGCGGCCTGCTTCGTTGCGGCCTCCGCAGGCGATCCCGCCGCCACACTCCCGCCAGCCGGCTCGGAGACCGGCTCCCCATCCCCGGGCACGGCCTCTCGATCCTCGAAGGCCTCGTCGCGCCACCACTTTTCCGGCTCCTCTGCCTGCAGTTCCGGCTCTCGCTCGAAGACGTAGCGGTCGGCCGACCAGGGACCGCCGCCAAAAACGAACACGACCACCAGAAGAAAGAGCACGAGTGCCGAAAATTCGAGCGACTGATCGGCCGACAGCAGTCCCTGCTGAGCGTGCACGAGAAACACGGCCCCCGTGAGAACCGGAATCTGAATGAGAGACGCTAGGCGGGTGAGAAGCCCCACGGCCAGCATCAGCCCCCCCAGCAGATGCGCAAACGTCACGTAGTGGGCGAGGGCGGCCGAGGCAAGCGAAAACTCCGACAGGTCGACGAGAACCTCAATGCCTTGCGGCGTCGCTGCAAAGAGCACCCCTCGGACGAAGAGCCCG
Organism: uncultured Salinivenus sp.; assembly: GCA_964604815.1. Taxonomy (GTDB): domain Bacteria; phylum Bacteroidota; class Rhodothermia; order Rhodothermales; family Salinibacteraceae; genus Salinibacter. The sequence continues at coordinate 2,898 of CAZSBW010000354.1, forward strand.
ATGCCCAGGTAGATGCGAACGAGGTCGACCACAACCTCTCGGTTGTCGCTAATCCAATCAACGAAATCGCGGTAGCTAGACATTGTGCTTAGTCTATAAATGAGAGAACGGGAGTGGAGTCGAGGCAGCGAGGACTTCCTCATTTATGAACGGGATATGAACCTGTGACTGAAAGGATTCACCCGTTACAAATGGTCGCATTCCAGACGATTCACATCCACGCCGGGTGTCTACCAGAGGCAAGAACGGCCGTGTAAAAACAAATGATCGTTCCCTTCTTACAATGAAAGCTTCACAGTTTGTCGTCTGAATGGAGATCAACCTCATGGCGTCCCCCTCCCTTCTTCCCGACCTTCCCCAAGCGGCCCGCGTCTGGATCCACCCCGCCACCGCTCCCCTGACGGAGGAGACGCAGGCCACGCTTCTGGAACGCCTCCGGGCCTTCGTCGAGCGCTGGTCCTCCCACAACCAGGCCGTACGGGGCGGCGCGGCGATCCTGCACGACCGCTTCGTGATCCTCGCCGGCGCTCGAATGGACGGCAGCGACCCATCCGGCTGCGCCATCGACGACGCCACCCACGCCGTCGACGAAGCGGCCGAGGCGCTGGGAATCGAGTGGGTACCGTCACTCCACGTCCTCTACCGAACCGAAGACGGCCCGATCGCCGCCGTCTCGCGAGCCGAATTCCAGAATCGCGTGGAGGCCGGGACCATCACGGTAGACACGACCGTCTTCGACCCCAGCGTGACGGCGCTCGGGGCCGTCCGCAACGGACCCTTCGAACAGCCCGCCGGCCAGTCGTGGCACGCCGAGGCCTTTGCTCTCTCTAATCCTGCCTGACGATCCCGCCCGGCGCCAGAGGCGCTCCC
>CAZSBW010000355.1:0-3759 GCA_964604815.1 uncultured Salinivenus sp.
GGTAACCTGCCGGAGCGAGTCGGCCGCCGTGTCGTAGGCCCACACGTTCATCGCGAGGTCCCGCTCCGAGAGAAAGTAGACCGTGTCGCCGAGCCACACGGGATTGCGGTGGCGTTCGCCCTCCCAGGGCACTTTCGTCAAGTCCATCGTGTCCAGGTCGAGGAGGCGGATCGGCTGGGCCTGCCCGCCCCGGTAGTTGCGCCACTCCGGGTCCCACGGATTGACGAGCTCGTAGGCGAGGCGGGTTCCGTCGTCGGCCATCGTTCCGAAGTAGGCACGGGGCACCGATACCCGCTCCGGCAGACCGCCCGCGTCGGGATCGACCGTCCAGAGCTGCGATTTCAGGCGCGGTCCGCCCCGCCGCCGCGACATGAAGAGCACCTCCCCGTCGGGCGTCCAGCCGCGCACGTGATCGGCGCTGGGATGGTGCGTGACGCGCTTGGGCTGTCCGCCCTCAACGGACACGACAAAAGCGTCGGTGTCGCCGTCGTACTGGCCGGTGAACGCCACCCGTTGGCCGTCCGGCGAGAGGTGGGGCTGGGTCTCGGTGCCGGGGAAACTCGTGAGGCGTTCGGCGGGGCCGCCCTCGGTGCCGACCACCCAGAGGTCGTTGGCGTAGGCGAAGACGATCCTGTCATTTTCGACGGTCGGCTCTCGAAGGAGGCGCGTGCCCTGGGCGAGCGCGTCGACGCTGACGCTCCCGATGAGGAGCATGAGCAGAAGAAACGAAGCGAGGCGGTGCAGTCGGGCGTACATAGAGCACAGGGGGAATGAGAACGGACAGACGTGAGCAAGATCGCGGGGAGCGGGCGCGGCGTCAACCGTCCCCCTCTCGTAACCGGACTGATCGTATGTTAAAAATTTTCCGTCGAGGGAGACGGCTCATCTGCCTCCGATGAGGAAATGCTGTCGAAAAAGCGCGGGTGGGTACGTCCTGATTCCCATCAGGGAGGGCGAATGGGAGAGGAGCCCGCGGTCGCACTGCTTCGGTGGAGCGCAAATGTAAGCCGGTGGCCTCAAGAGGCGATTGACGGGCCTCTCGTCAGTCGCCATTCGGCGTTGCAGTCGTCTACGCAGATTCGGCGGGAGGAGCGAGGCCAAGCGCCGCCGCCCCGAGCACGCCCGCGTGCTCCAGGTCCGACCGCTCAATCGTGAGATGGTCGAGCGCCCGCGGAAAGGCGAAATTTCGGAGCTCGGTCCACATTGCGTCCTTGAAGAATGGGTAGGCGTGCCGCACGGACCCGCCCATCACAATGTGTGCCGGGTCCACCGCGTAGAGCACCGACTGGAGGGCGCGTCCGAGGTGCGTGCCCATCTCCGCGAACATCGCCTGCGCCCCCTCGTCGCCCCGTTGAGCTCGCTCGAATGCTTCCTTTCCCGTCGTGTCGTACTCGCGTTCGAAGAAAAGCCCGGCGCAGTGATGCTCGTAGATGCTGTCCTTGTACGGCAGCATGCCGAACTCCCCCGCGCCGCCGTTGCGCCCCGACAGCAGGTTGCCGTCCACGACGATGCCCCCGCCGAGCCCCGTCCCGAGGATGAGCCCGACCATCGGGGACGGCGTCCCTTCGACCTCAAAATGGTAGGCCGCAAGGGCGAAGCAATTCGCGTCGTTCTGGACGTGGACGGGGACGCCGTACCGCTCCCGGAGCCGGGCGCCGAGCGGCACTTCCGTCCACGACGGAATATTCTGCACCTCGTATACGACGCCGGTCTCCACGTCGACGACGCTGGGCACCCCGGCGCCGATGCTCGCCACGTCGCCGGTGGGAAAGCGGTCGAGGAGGGCGTAGATCTGCCCGAGCACCTCGTCCTCGGTGCCGTCGGCGGGGGTGGGCGCCTGCTCGACCCGGTGGACCGTCCGGCCGTCGACGAGGCCAACGCGGACGGTCGTCGCGCCGAGGTCAATGCCGAGTCGAAGCACGTCGAAGAGGGATCGGATGAATAGGAACCGGCACTGCACCACGCCGCTGCTTGACCCGTGCCACGCGGGACCGAACTCAGGACGTTGGGGGCGAGGAGGCGGGCGGAACATTCGGAAGAAGGTTGACGGCTCCGAACGTTTCGAAGCTGATCCAGAGGACGAAAATGAGATAAATGACGATGAGCCCCCAGGCTTCGCTGGTCGTCAAGACCATCTGAGAGCGCATCACGATAAAGACGATGAGGGTTGCCAGGGTCAGCACGCCCATCATGGGCGCACTCACCGAGAAGTTCACGATTGCCGAGCCGGCCACCAGCACGCCGGCGGGAATGCACACCAGCAGGTCAAAGACGTTGCTTCCCAGCACGTTGGCCACGCTCGTAATGGCATTTCCGGACCGGGCTGCACGCACGCTCACGAAGGCATCCGGAACGGAGGTGCCGGCCGCGACGACGGTGATGCCCCACAGAAAACTTGGGGTTCCGAACACCTCTCCAAACCCAATCGCCGAACGGACCAGGCCCTCTACCCCCACTAGAATGACGGCGAATCCGCTGAAAAGAATGCCGAACTGCCAGGGCACGGACATCGTCCCGGGCGGCTCGTCCGCCTCGTGCTCCATTGTGTCCTGGTACTGCAAGAAGACGTAGAAGCCGTACAGCGCAAGCGGGAACAGCACGAGCCCCCGGGTCACCTTCCCCGCAATCGGACCGCCTGCATTGCCCACGGGATTGTAGATGGCGGCGAAGGCGAACATCAGGAGGAGAGCAGCAATCGAGATCAGGTAAAACTGAATCTCTTTGTAGACCAGATCGCGCGTCGAAACCAACTTCTCTTCGGACCAGAGTTTCGACAGGGCCGGAATCATCAGCACGTTGAACAGGGCCGACCCAACGATGGCCGCCACCCCGAGCTCGAATTCGCCGTGGAGCAGCGTTGCGAGCACGGCCGTGGACAGCTCCGGAAAGCTCGACCCGACCGCCAGCACGACAGCTCCTTGCACAAGCGGCGGCAGCTCGTAATGAACCGATAGCTTTTCACTGGAGTCTTCGAGCCACGCGCTGCCCTTCCATACAACGGCGGTGGACACGATCGCGAGACTCGCATAGGCGAGAATCTTCGAAAGCGGACTCATCTGCGCGTCGGAACAAAGAGAGGAGTTGAAAGGGGCATTTGCAAAGCAGTCAGGCCGAATCGATTCCCTCGTCAACAAAGCATACCTGCCCTTGAGCCGAACACAACAACAGATGATGAAAGAGGGAGTTCAGGACCGTGGCGCACCGGTTTCAGCGGCGACGCTCGGCCCGTATCGGTTCCCCTTCCGGAGGGCGTTCCCCGTCGGCGGGGAGCGCTACGGGAGATGGCGATACTTGCGCACGATACTGAAGGCCATTTCGAGCGATTGCTCGTAGTTGAGCCGCGGGTCGACGTGCGACTTGTAGGCCTGGCCCAGGTCGCCTTCGCTCAGCCCTCGTGCCCCGCCGATGCACTCGGTTACATTCTCGCCCGTGAGTTCGAAGTGCACTCCGCCTAGGTGCGAGCCTTCCGCTGCGTGGACGTCGAAGGCCTGTTCGAGCTCGCCGAGGATGTCGTCGAAGTGGCGCGTCTTGGTGCCGTCGTCGGTCTTCTTGGTGTTGCCGTGCATCGGGTCGCTGATCCAGAGCACGGTGTGGCCGATGTCCTGCACAGCCCGGACGAGCGCGGGCAACTGATCGCCGATGGCGTCGGCTCCGAGACGAGAGATGAGCGTGAGCTTGCCCGGCTCGTCGTCGGGGTCAAGTGTGCGTACCAGTGTCTTGAGGCGGGACGGCGTCATGTCCGGCCCCACCTTCAGGCCC
>CAZSBW010000356.1:0-3746 GCA_964604815.1 uncultured Salinivenus sp.
AGGACATCATGCAGCGGGACGGCCTCAGCGACCCGAACAGCGGCGAGGCGATGGGGGAGCAGACCGAGCGCCTCTGCGACGACGTCGGCGTGACGCGGGAGGAACTCGACGAGATCGCCGCAATGTCCCAGCAGCGAGCCGCCGAGGCTACCGAGAATGGCTACTTTGACGACGAACTTACGCCGCTCGAATACAGCGCGCGCACGGGCACTGAGATGCTGGAGGCCGACGAGGGCATTCGCCCGGGGACGACGGCCGATGGACTGTCGAATCTGAGTCCCGCCTTTCGCGAGGACGGTGTGCTCACGGCCGGCAACAGCAGTCAGATTTCCGACGGGGCTGCCGCCGTGGTTCTCGCCAGTGCGGATGCGATCGAGGCACACGGCCTAACGCCGCTGGCCAGGGTCGGATCCGGCAAGTGGTCGGCGGGGGCTTCCTGGCGCTTTCCCGAGGCTCCCATTCCGGCCGTCCGGCAGGTTCTCGACGAGACGGGCACGGAGGTGGAGGATTATGATCTCTTCGAGAACAACGAAGCCTTTGCGCTCAACAACATCCTCTTTCACCGTGAGCTCGAGGTGCCCTTCGATCAGCTGAACGTACACGGCGGTGCCATTGCAGTGGGGCACCCAATCGGGGCGTCGGGCACGCGGATCACTGTGACTCTTCTTCACGCGCTTCGTCAGCACGACGGTGAGCGCGGCCTTGCGGCCATCTGTCACGGCACGGGCGGTGGTGTGGCCCTCGCCATCGAGCGCACGAACTGACCGCCGGAGGCGCGTCGCGGAGACCGGCCTCGCTTCGAGGATGTCTTTCGGGATTACAGACCGGCTCACTCTTCGATGTCGCCAGCACAGACTGCATTCGTCGGTGAGTAATGCGAATCAGGAGTTGAATCGAGACAGCTAATTCGGTTGTCTTTGCGTCCCGAAAAATTCCGAATTTCGTCATTCCGCACAAGGGAAGCGTGGCTTCCCAGATGCGGGATCTTTTTGACGTGAGCAATCGCCAATATTCGAAAAGATCCTGATCCCGAAAGCATTCGGGAGACGTGCCAAGAGTGGAATTTTTCGGGACACTACAGGAAGAAGGCTCAACCCCTGATTCGCATGAGTAGGGCGTCGACGACGTGGCAGTGCCTGCAAACGCGGACCCTGCAGCACGCGGATTATGCCGGTTGGCAATCGACATTGCCCCCGGGCGCGTGCAACGAAAGAGGGGGACCGCCGCCGTTGAGGAGTCCCTCGATCTCGTGCTCCGTTCTTTCACCGTCGAAGGAAAAGCTGTCGGCAAGGGCCAGAGTGGAGCCGGTCATGCAAAGGTCCGCCCCGTGGTCGGGAGGCAGAACGGTTTCCAGAGATCCCCCCACGACCTGGAGCTCCAGTTCGTCGTCCGGCGCACCGTCATAGCGCAGCGGCCCCCCCTCGACGCGCGCCGTACAGGGGCCGGAGAGGGCTTGAAGTTCGACCGTCGCACTTTTGGCGGCGACGGTCATTGGGCCCGTCATGGAAGAGAGCGTCAGGGGCGCGGCCATGGACCGGACCGTTATGGCATCGGCCTCAATGTTTTCCAGGGTCAGGGATCCCACAGCCACGCGGGCGGCGATCTGATCGCCGGAGAACCCGTGGACCGACACGTCGCTGCTCTCGGCGCGGATGTCGAGGGTGCCCGCCAGGTCCGCAACCCGACAGGGGCCGCCTATTGCCTTCAGGTCGACGTGGCCTTGCAGGTCGGCAATGTCGATGGAGCCGCCCGGCGCCTGCACGTCGGCTTCGATGTGGGGGGGGAGCCGCAGATCGACGTGCAGGGTTGCGTCGAACGCGCGCACCCAACGCCACCATTCGGCGTCCAACCGGTCGCTGTCGGCGTAGACATGAACCGTGTTTTTTCTCTGGCGCGTGCTCAGTCCCAGCCGCTTCGGGATCTCTTCTGCCTCTTCGGGGGAGCAGTTGGTGACAGACACGTCGACGTCGACCTGCTCGCTGGCGGAGCTGGGCCGAATGCGGAGACGAGCCCCGGGTACGTCGACGGAGAGGGCGCAGGGAACGTTGACGCGAAAGGCTTGGCTGAGGACCGACACCGCTTCGCGGGGAGGGGCCGAGTTGGGCATGCTGGATCGGGAGGCATCGAAACGGGAAGCTTCACGGGCAATATAGAAGCGACACGCTCCCATTCCAATCGCGTCCCTTCCAATGGCTCTCTGTTCGACTGACTTTTTTGCGCGAGACACCCTCGCCGTGGCCCGAGACCTGGTGGGCTGCCGGCTTGTTCGGGAGCAGGACAGTTGTGATCCCCTCGTGGGGCGCATCGTCGAGACGGAGGCCTACACGCAGGATGATCCCGCCTTTCACGGATGGAATCTGTACGATGCCGAGACGGACACGGTGCGGGACGAGGGGCGGGGAGCCGATTTGTTTGCGGTACCGGGCCTGGGGTACGTCTACCTGTGCTACGGCGTCCACTGGCTCCTGAACGTGGTCACGGAGCCGGAGGGGACGGGGGGCGCCGTCCTGGTCCGGGCCGTGGAGCCGAGAGAGGGGATCGCCGACATGCGGTCCCGGCGCGGCGAGGACCGCCGCGGCGTAGAGCTCACGAACGGGCCGGGGAAGCTCACGGAGGCGTTCGACGTGGACGATGCCTTCCACCGGGCCGATCTCACGAATCCGCCGCTCTATTTCGTCCAGGACGCCCTTGCGGGGGACGAACAGCTTGCCACGTCGTCCCGCATTGGCATTTCGAAAGGGATGGAGCGGCCCTGGCGGTTCTTTATTGCGGAGAACCGGTTTGTGTCGCCGGGGACGCCGAGTGCGCAGAAGGAGTGATGGTGTTTGGGTGTTCGAGTGTTTTGTGTTGGAGCGTTCGGGTGCTCAGTGTTCGGGGTTTGGGGGGAGTGGGGAGGATTGAGAGAGGACCTGCGGGCTCGCCGGGGATTTTTCGGTGCCCTTCCCCGCGAAATTGAAAACTGATCGGTAGCGGGGGTTTTTTCGGATTTCAACCACTGGGGACGGCGGTTCAGTTTCGCAGATGAGCGACAGGTGGTCATCGACAGGAACTGTGTTGCAACTGGATATGGGGGCGCGGCAGCAGAGGGAATCTTTGGGGGGCTGAGCCGTACACTTCGGCACACACCGTCCTTGAATTGGACAGCATTGCCATGGAAACGGCCGCAGGGCGTCCAGACGCTCATACTGAATACGAAGAAGAGCGTGGCAAGCCCGTGCCAAGTGGTCAATCATAGCCGTCTCCAGATCCGGCTCTCCGTTTCGCTTTTTCGGTATGAGCCAGAGTACACCGTCTTGAGTGAGTTGGCCCTGGAGCTCAACGGAGAGCGGTTTACCCCGGATCTTTGTGTGTATTCCAAACTGGAAATGAACTACCAGGAGGACGTCATCCGAAAGACGGAGTCGCCCCTTCTGGCCGTCGAGATCGTCAGCCCATCGCAGAGCATGCAGGACGTGGTGGACAAGATCAACGACATGCTCGACGCCGGCGTGCAGTCGTGCTGGCTCGTCCAGCCCGCGACGGAGACGGTGTCGATCTTTACGTCCGGTGAAAAGCCTGCTACCGTCTCGACCGGCACGATCACGGACCCTTCCACCGACATCGAGGTCGAGATCGACGAGATTTTTGACGAGGGATAGGCAGTCTGTTACTTCCAGACGGGATGCATTGGGTGGGGGGAGAGAGCCTCATTCGAGGTGATTGTTTGGAGTCATGAGTGTATGAGTCATGAGTGTATGAGTCATGAG
>CAZSBW010000357.1:0-3735 GCA_964604815.1 uncultured Salinivenus sp.
GGCTGTGCCCGGCCACGAGCCAGTTGGTGGCCTGGTTGGCGAGCCCGCTCACGGCGGCCTGGAAGAGGGAGACGGGCACGTACGCCCCCTCCCCGCCCCGCTCCCGCCGCAGCAGCGCCACGAGCAGGCCCTCCTTGAGCTGGTGCGCGGCCAGCACGTCCATGAGCGCCACCGGCAGCTTCGTGGGCGGACCATCGGGATCGCCGTTCATGTGCATGAAGCCGCTCTCTGCTTGGATCACGGCGTCGTATCCGGCTCGCGTCCGCTCCGGCCCGTAGCCGGTGACGTGGCCGTAGATGAGGTCCGAATTCAGCGCTGAGAGCGTGTCGTAGTCGGCGCCGAGGGCTGCGGCGGTGCCGGGGCGGTAGCTTGCAAGGACCAGGTCGGCCTCTCGTACGAGATCGTGTAGGAGATCCTGTCCCTCCTCGGTCGAGAGGTCGAGGGCGATGGACTGCTTTCCCTGATTGCAGAAGCAGAAGTAGGCGGAGCGGTCATTTGTCTCGTCCGCTTCCGTCATGTTTGGCGCCGTCCATCGGCGCGTCACATCCCCATCCGTGCGCGGGTTTTCGACCTTGATCACGGTGGCGCCGAGTTCGGCGAAGAACTGGCCCACGCTGGGTCCGGCGAGGACGGAGGCAAGCTCCAGGACGAGGAGATCATCTAGCATCCGCGTGTGTGGGTCTAGGCGTTTGTGGGTGTGGGAGTGCGTACGGGATCGCCGTCAACTGAATGGACAAGCGCAATCAAATGGGCGGAGCTCCGTTCTGGGAAGTGATGAGGGGAGAGTCATGCGGAAAAGAAGTCATGAGGAAACGAGTCATGAGTATCGTGCGCCGAAGGGGCGGTGTCATTTCCACGACAGATGTACCCTCTCCTCCCCGAGGGACGGGTGGAGATTGAAGTTACGAGTCCTGCTGGAGGCGCTGGGCGGTGGCCTCGACCTCTTCCCAGACGCGGAGGGTGTTTTCGCCGAGAATCTTCTGGATCTCGTCGTCGGTGTAGCCGCGGTCGAGGAGTTCAGCAACGAGATTGGGATAGCCCGAAGCATCCTGTAGGCCCTCCGGCAGGGCGAAGACGCCGTCGAAGTCGGAGCCCAGCCCCACGTGCTCCACCCCCACGAGGTCCACGGCGTGGTCGATGTGGTCGGCCACGTCCTCCACGGTGCCAATCGGGTTCTCCTTTCGCATCTTCTCCTCGTACATCACCGCCTCGCGGCTGTCCTCGGCCCAGCCCATCGAGTCGACGTGCACGTTCATCTTCTCACGGATCGGGTCGTCCTGATCCTGATACTCCTCGCGGAGGAAGGAGGAACCGAACGTGATCATGACGACGCCGCCCGTGTCGGCCACCTTTTTGATGAGCTCGTCGCTGATGTTGCGCTCCCAGCCCGGCGTAAAGTGGCGGCAGGAGGAGTGGGAGGCAATGACGGGCGCCTCGGACTGGGCGATGGCGTCCGCCGCCGTCGGGTCGGTGACGTGCGACACGTCGACCATGACGCCGAGGCGGTTCATCTCCGCGACCACCTTCTCCCCAAACGGACTGAGCCCATTCCACCGCGGTTCGGAATCGTCGTAGGAGGAATCCCCGATCCGGTTGTGCTCTCCGTGCGTGAGGGTGATGTAGCGGATGCCCCGGTCGTAGAAGTGCTCGACGTTCTCAATCTCGCCTGCGAGCCCCGCGCCGTTTTCCATGCCCATCGGCAGGGCGACCGCGTCGGTTTCGGCAATCTTGCGCACCTCGTCCGGCGACGCGGCGAGGGTGAAGTGATCGGGGTGCTCCGTTGCGATCCGCTCGACGAGGTCGATCAGTTCGTCGGCTCGTTTCTTGGCCGCACTGGGTTCGTCCTGGAGTTCGGTGGGCACGTAGATGGACATGAATGGGGCGTCGAGCCCCCCTGCCTGGGCTTTCGGGTAGTCAAAGTCCCCGCCGACGGTCGTGTCGGCCGGGGTTTCGTAGTAGTCCCGCAGGCGAAACGGCAGGTCGATGTGGCCATCGACCAGGAGGCTGTTTCGGACGAGGCTGTCGGCCCGGGTGTCGATCGTCATCTGAGCGGTCGCGCCGTTCGAGCTCGGCGCGTCGTTGGTGTCGGGGGACGCACAGCCCACGAGCAAGAGGGCAGTGAGGCCGACGAGGAGGGGTGAAGACCGGGACATCGGCGGGGGGATGAGTGGGGAAGACCGTACGGGCTTCTCAACTTATCGAAGTTCCGCCGAAGAGGCAACACAAGCACGACACGAAGTCGACGTCCCGACAGAATGAAGGCGCCTGGTTCTCGTTTGGCGAAATTGTTCTGGCGCCCGACACATTCAGAGCGTGTGAGAATTCGAGCCGAGGGACCGGTTCCCGCCGCCGCATGTCGTTCGGAGCCGGTCACGGCTTCACAGGCGGCACGATCGGTTCGGCGGGCCGGGCATCGGGGAGGAGGACGACCGCGTCGAACGCCCAGAGGACGTCCGCCAGGAAGTCCTCGGCGGTGACGGTGCCGTCGTGGAGCAGGGGGTGAAGGCCCTCCAGGTCGAAGAGGGCAGGTCCCTCGCCGAGAGCCTCGGCAAACGGCTCGCCGAGCCGATAGCAGTCGCCCGTGCCGGTGGGGAACTGGGTGTTCTTCGATCCCGGGCCGCAGAGGACGGCGACATTAAGCGCCTCGCCGCCCGTCATGCGGGCGAGCGTCACCGCCAGGTTGCCCACGTCCAGGGCATTGTTCGGCGTGCGGCCCCGGTACGCGTGGAAGCCGCCCACTTTGATCACGACGTTCGGGGACGCTGTGGCGTCCGAACGGGCCTGCAGGAAGGGCTGCCGCAGGTTGTCTCGCAGGTAGCGCGCCCGCAGCTGGTTTGAGCGGTAGTTGTTCGTGTCGTTGAGGCGATAGATCGGGGTGCTCGTCTCGAGCTCCGACAGGAGACGGTCGGCCTCGTCAATTCCCTCGAAGTGGGTGCGGAGCGTGTCGAAGGTGGTCGAATCGTAGACCGAGAGCGGGGGCGGCAGGCCGGGCGGAAGATCCTGCAGATCCGAATGCTCGGCCGCACGCTGCTCGCCGGCGGCCCGGACCGCCTCGACCGCCGACCGCGCGGAATCTGACGGGGCCAGCTCTTTGAGGCGGTCAAAGGCCAGGGCGGCCGAGAAGGCAAAAATCTGGTCGAGGCCCCAGAGCGGCCGTTTGTGCTCACTGTTGGCGACAACCTGATACAGCAGGTCCCGCTCGGATTTCAGGTTGTAAAACGGAATCGCCGCCGGGTAATTGCTGACGAGGGTGTCGTAAGCCGCTTTTCCCTCCCGGAGCCGCTCGGTGAGGAGGTCCGCCGTCCACGGGCTGGTCTCGATGGCCAGGTGGTCAAATTCATCGGCCGCCTGAAGGTCCTCGATCAGGGCCGCCATCACGGCCGGAATCTCGCGGGTGCCGTGCGACTCGCCGAGCGTCACGACGGACGCCTCCGTGGCCCGCTCGCGGAGCCACGTCCCGCCGTCCCCCCGAAGCTCGCCGCCGTCGAGCCGAAGCGGAAGACGGTGTTCGCGGAGGGCCTCCACGAGCGTCGTCGAGTCTGAACGCTCCGCCGGCGGGGCCTGTGCGGTCGACGGAGGCGGCCCGGCGAGGCCAAAGCAAACGGCGAGTCCGATAACCAGGCACACGGTGCGCATCACGTTGAAGGATTGTAAGCAGTGGAATTTCTTCTGGAAGTCCAGTCCGCGGCTCATTCGTTTCCTCGCGGAACCGGGTTCAGGGGCTCGGCGCGCTCC
>CAZSBW010000358.1:0-3721 GCA_964604815.1 uncultured Salinivenus sp.
CGCGGAGCGCGAGCGTGTGGCGCTGGGTGTGATCGTCGTCGGCCCGGTAGCCGCCGCGGCCATCGTCGCCGGCCCAGCGGCGGGCCGAACGAACCGACTGTACACTGTTGACCTCCGTGCGCAAGATGGATTCGCGCCGGATGGGGTTAAGCACATGGATGCGCCGCACCCGCCACTCGAAGGCGGGCTTCCAAAAGATGGCTTCCAGCACGCCACGCGCAGCGGAGGGCGTCATCACGTCGTACGACACGCGCTCAACTTTCATCTCGGGACGCGTGTAGCAGGCCCAATTTCCCTCGACGCACACACGGAGAGGAGAAAAGTCAGACATGGCGAACAGCAATCAGTCAAAAATGTCCACACCGGGACCGGAAAGGCTCCGGTGCAGCGAAACGAGTGCGCATCGTCACGCACCTATCTTTCTTTCAATGCTCTGTCACTTCCAGTGAGAGGTGTGTGAGAGCTACCATGATGGTATCCGAAGACACTCGGAATGTAAAGGATTCGTGTAGGTGCAAATCAGACGACGAGGGCGTTCGTGGGGGGGCCGTCCGTGTGGAGGCCACGCCCGCCGTCCGTCCCATCTTCTTTGTGCAACGTCCCAGCGTCATACCCCCCCTCCCACCGCCACAGGTCGAGGTCGTCACTCAACCGGTGAACGTGCCCGTTCTGGGCAGCCTCTTCCATCGCGTGCTCGTAAAGGGTTACCGTATAGGGCTGCAGGCGCCGCCAGTCGTCGCGATCGACGAATCCCGTATGCTTAGCCGTTTCCAGCACCTCATCGAGCACGTCCCATCCGTCCCCATACTTCACGACGACCGGTGAGGTGTCGTCGTCAATGAGGCGGTACTGCTCGGCCACCTGTGCAAACTGCAGCTCGGCGCGGAGTCCCTGTACGTCGTCGGGGTCCAGCTCGCGGGAGTCGTAGAGTTCTTCGAAGTAGCGACGCGGCGCCGACGGATCGTGTAGGTCGAAATCCGTATCGGTCCGCAGCAGACGGCGGGCAATGTCGCGGCCCGTGCGGTAGGCACCGGGTGGTGTCCCCCCGTCGGCGAGCTCGAAGACGGTGACGCGGCCGGTATCCCGCTCTCCTTCCCGATTGCAACGCCCGGCGGCCTGTACGATGGAGTCGAGTGGCCCGAGTACTCGCAGCACCCGCGGAAAACTGAGGTCGACCCCCGCTTCTACCACCTGCGTCGCCACGAGCCGGACCGGCTCGTCGGCCTCGAGCCGCCGATGTACCTCAGCGAGCACCCGCCGCCGGTGCGCCCCGCAGAGGCGGGTTGACAGGTGCAGGACCGACGGATCGTCGGGCAGCGCGTCGATCACGGCGGCCGCGTCGTCTTTCGTGTTGAGCACCGCCATCACCTGCCGGTGACCGCCCAGCTCCATCGCCACCTCGTCCTGGGTCCAGGGGTCTTCCACCTGCACGTCGTACTCCACGCGCCGTAGATCGTCGTACAGTCCTCCGGGGTCGGGCACGATTTCCGTTACGTCGGTTAGCCCCTCCGGAAAGCCGGGCCGCTCGGTAAGCGCCGGCTGTGTGGCTGTACACAGCAGTACGGACGTGCCGTAGTGGGCCTCCAGTTCGCGGAGGCCGTCGAGCGTCGTCTTCAGCAAGCGGGGCGGTAGGGTCTGAACCTCATCGAGCACGACCACGCTGTTGGCCAGGCGGTGCAGCTTGCGGAGGCGACCGTTGTGGTTGGCAAACAGGCTCTCCAGAAGCTGCACAGTCGTCGTCACCACGACCGGCGCATCCCAGTTCTGTGCGGCGAGGCGGCGCCACCGCTCGGATGGGTCCTCGTTACCGGGCTCCTCCCCGCTCCGTACGGCGCTGTGGTGCTCCAGTACCACATCGTCGCCAAAAATGTCGCGGTAAACCTCGGCGTTCTGCTCGATAATGCTGGTGTAGGGCAGTGCTACGATCACGCGCTCCATGTCGTGGCTCACCGCATGGTGCAACCCAAATCCCATGGCCGACCGTGTCTTGCCCCCACCCGTGGGCACGGTCATCGAGAAAAAACCCGGCGCGTGCTCTGCCGCATCGATGGCCGCCTCGTACACGTCGCGCCGGCGCTGATTGACGATCGACGGATCGGCCCCCTCCATGAGCGCCTCCTGGTCGGCTCGAAACCGGTCCCAGAGCGCCTGTATCGAGACTACGACTTCCCGGGCCGCAAAGCGATCGGGATCGAAGTGGCGTTCAGTGTCGAGGCAGTCGGCATCGACCAGTGTGCTGTGTAGCACACGCAGCCAGAAGTCGTGCCGCCGCATCGCCTCGGTTCGGCTCTCCGTGTCCCCAAGAAAGTCCGGCAGATGGTCGCGCCGGAGCGTCGGGGCGTGCGCCTCAACCAGCGGCCGCACCTCCTCCAGCACCTGTGTGATCCGGTCGTCATCCTGTTTCCGCTGAATACGGTCCTTGAGGCTGCGTTCACCGCTCTGGTTGGCGAGACCGCCGTGGTGCCCGGCCACGTTGTGGGCCAGCAGGGAGAGATCGTCGGGCACCGCCAGCATGCCTACACTCGAATGATCGCGGCTGTCCCCTTCACCCTGCAGGTACTCTTGAATACCGGGATCGGCCTTTCCCGCGTCGTGCCACCAGCCGAGCCAGCGGGCGATGGGTTCCGAGTCGAACGGCGCGGCAAAGCCGGCTGCCATCTCGGCCACATTGTTCGAGTGATCATAGAGCGACTGCGGTTCCCCACCCTCCTCAGGCGCGGAGTGGGCAATGAGGTCGCGAAGCGAATCGGCCATCGATCTTTGCAATTCGGAATGATCGGAATGAACGGAATGGCTATTCCTCTTTGGGGTCGTATCGTTTCCAAACCCGCCGCGCCTCTGCCGCCACACGTCGTCGGAGCCGCTCGGGGGCTTTCACCGTCGCGTCGGGGCCGAAGCTGAGGAGCCAGCGGGCGAGCCCGTCGAGGTGGGCCGAGGTGCCGATCAGGTCGTACGTCCCATCGGCCCGCTCCATTACCGTAGGCCGCTCGGCCCAGAGGGCCCGCCCGTCGCCGCAGGTGGTCGGTTCGGGGCGCCGCAGGCGACGGCCCTGCGACGACGGGAAGCGCACGTGCACCGACACGGGCGACGCATCGGACTCCGGCGGTGCGGCGGCATCGGCGGCATTGGGGGCAGGCATGAAGACTGAATTCTGTTGGGCGACGAGCACGACCAGGGCAGTCCCAACATACAACCGCCGATCAGGCGTCCGGACGGTTGGTGTCCGGAGTCGGGGCGCCGTCCGCGGCGGCGTCGTAGCGCGCCGCCACCCGGCGGGCCTCCGCCGCGACCTGCTCGGCGAGCTCCGGGGGGTCGAGGACGGTGACGCTCAGGCCCCACGACCGCACCCAGGCCGCCATGTCCTCCAGCCCGGCCACCTCAAACGACACGACCAGCCGTCCGTCCTCGCGCTCTTCTTCTGTCACCTGACTCCGGTGGTAGTCCTTCTCCCGGAAGAGGTGGGCCACGTCGGGCTCCACGAGCAGCCGCACGACCGCCGGCTCGCCCCCCAGCGCCCCGAACCGCTCGCGGAAGTAGAGGTCGGGGTCGAAGTCCGCGGGCGGGTCGGCCGCCACCGCGTCTTCCAGGACCGTGATTGCGTCAATCCGGCTCAGCGTAAAGTCGCGCGGGGCTTCGCGGTAGTGGCAGTACGCCACGCACCGCCACGAGCCGCCCGGCGCCGCCATCACCAGCGGACTGATTGTCCGCTCCCGCGGGGCGT
>CAZSBW010000359.1:0-3712 GCA_964604815.1 uncultured Salinivenus sp.
TGGCCAGCCACCTCAACAGCCGCTCGTCGGACCGCACGCTCTACATCTTCGACGAACCGACGACCGGCCTCCACTTCGACGACATCAAGCAATTGCTGAGCGCGTTCGATCGGCTCGTCGAGGACGGCCACTCGGTGCTCATTATCTAACACAACCTCGACGTCATCAAGTACGCCGATTACGTGATCGACCTCGGGCCGGAGGGGGGCGACGAGGGGGGCGAGGTTCTGGTGGCGGGCCCGCCCGAAGAGGTGGCGGACTGTGCCCAAAGTCACACGGGCCGCTTCCTGGAGGACGTTTTGCCATGAGAGCGGCCGGCAGCGTACTGATACGTGAATGGGTTTCTAAAGACGGTCTCCGCTGATAGCCCCCCACGGTTTGGAGATCTGAGATCTCCTTCCTCACACGGAGAATAATGTTTACCTACCCGTGCACGGATCAGTTAAGTAGACCAGCAAAAGAACATTACGTCATTCCGAGCGAGGCGATCTAGATCGCCAGAGCCGAGGAATCTTTTTGACCGTTGGCGGAAGCCGTTTTTCGTCCCTCATTGCTCCAATTGGGTATTCTTGCCAATTTCAGAGAGATTCTTCGACTCGCTCCTCCCTGCCAATCTCAGATTGGCTCGGTCGTGGCCATCTAGATGGCCTCGGTCGCTCAGAATATGTCCTCGAACCCTTTCGGGATGACTCTCGAATAAAGGTATTTTTGCGTGTCTACTTAAATCGCCTGCCCGGCGGGGCCGTGCTCTGCTCGGAGACGAATTCTCAACTCACAGCGGCCGTCTCCTCAGCCGAAATATTCGGTGCAATTGCCTCGAATACCGTTGGCCCCGGTGAAACAACCGGAGCAGTGCTTTCCGTTTTGGTTAGGGATAAATTCCGAAATCGCGGTGCGGAACGTTCAATTCTTGCCGGTGCCATCTCCGCAAACGGAATCCGGCTTCTCTAATCGTTCGTCTCGACATGCCTGGATCCTCGGCCGGCGCTGAGCGTGAGAACGGCCTGTCTCCCGGTTCTCGGTCGCCGATCGGTTTACCGGAAGGAACGCTCCTTCGCGATCAGTACCGCATCCAAGAGGTACTGGGCGCGGGCAGCTTTGGCATCACGTACCGGGCCCGGGACGAACGTCTCGAGACGACCGTCGCCCTCAAGGAATACTACCCCCACGAGATCGCCGGTCGCACCCAGTCGCGGCTCACGCTCGAGCCCTACGAGGAGGCAGACGCGACCGTTTTCGCCTTCGGGCGAGACCAGTTCATCGAGGAAGGCCGCACGCTCGCCCACTTCGATCACCCCAACATTGTACGGGTTCGGTCCTACTTCGAAGCGCACGAGACCGGGTACCTCGTCATGGATTACTACGAGGGCCAAACCCTGGCGTCGTATCTGGCCGAACAGGGAGGCACCCTGCCCGAAGACGAGGCCGTCGCGATTATCCAGAATGTCCTGCATGGCCTCCGCCCCGTTCACGAGGAAGGACTCTTGCACCGCGATATCGACCCACAAAACATCTACCGAACGGACGACGGTCAGGTGGTTCTTCTGGACTTCGGCGCGGCGCGGGTCGCGATGGGGGAGCGCAGCGAGGGGCAGCTGGTGGTGTTCAAGCCCGGCTACGCGCCCCACGAGCAGTATTATGAAGACGGCGATCAGGGACCTTGGACGGACGTCTACGCCTGTGCCGCCACGCTCTACAAGTGCCTCACCGGCGTAAAGCCACCGGAGGCGACCATTCGGGTAAAGGAGGACGAACTGGTCCCGCCCCGTCAGGTAAACGAGACGATTTCTCTGGAGACCAGTGCGGCGGTAATGAAGGGCCTCGCCATCGAGCCGGAGCAGCGGCCGCCCTCGGTCGAGGCGTTTTCGGCCCTCCTGGAGGAGGGGGTTGCATCCGAGCGGGCTGAAGACGAGACGTCTCGTTCCCTGGCTAAGCCCGAGGTCCCCACGGAACGCGGATCGCCGTCCGGATGGGAGGCCCCCACCGACCGCCCCGGCCCAAAGCTGGACTGGCTTCGAAGCCTATGGGGGGCATCTTTGGTCGGTGTGCTGGTTGTCCTCCTTCTGGGAGCGGTGTGGTGGTTCGCGCGGGGCACGTCCGAAACAGGACCGGTCTCGCCCCCGCCTCGCTCCATTGCGGTGTTGCCCTTCGAGAACGTCGGCACGGCGGAAAACCGCCAGTTTGCGCGCGGCATCCATGACGACCTGCTCACGCGTCTCTCTCGGGTGTCCGACCTGCAGGTCATCTCGCGGACCTCGGTCATGCAGTACCGGAACACCGAAGCGTCTCTTCCCGAAATCGCCCGTGAGCTCGGTGTAAAGTGGGTCCTTGAGGGCACCATTCAACAAGTCGGCGATCAAGTGAAGGTGACCGCCCAGCTCATCAACGCGCAGAACGACGTCCACGAATGGGGCCGGAACTACCAGCGGGAACTCACCCCGACGAACCTGTTCGCCATCCAGAATGAGATCACGAAGCGGATCACGCGGTCGCTGGAGGCCACGTTGACGACCCAGGAAGAGAAGCGCATCGGCCGCCGCCCCACCGAGAACCTCGCGGCGTACCGGCTCTACGTGCAGGGACGCGCCCTGCTCGACCAGCGCAGCGATCAGGGGATCAAGCAGGCGGCCGATTATTTCCAGCGCGCCCTTGGGAAGGACTCCAGTTACGCGCTTGCCTGGGCGGGCCTCGCCGACGCGCGAAGCCTGCGTTCCCTCTACGGCTCCGCGCCCGCCGACTCGGTGCTTCCCCGAGCGCAGGAGGCCGCCGAGCGGGCCGTGAGCCTGGATCCGGACCTGGCCGAGGGACACGCCTCCCTCGCCCTCGTGAACGACTATCGCCGGAACGGCCCCGCGGCGGTTCGCGAATACCGACGGGCGCTCGACCTGAACCCAAACTATGGCCGGGCGCACCAGTGGCTCGGCAATCTCTACCTGGCTTTGGGCCAGCTGGCAGAGGCTCGCTCCCACCTTGAGACCGCCGCCGCGCTGGACCCGCTTTCGTCCTCCGTCCATGCGGCCCGTGCGGGGGTCTACAACCGACAGCGCCCACCCCAGACGGAATCGGCCCTCACGCACACCGCCCGCGCCAAAGAGCTGGCCCCGGACTACGCCGCCGCCCACATCGTAGAGGGGGTAGCCCTGAGCCGGACCGGACGGTACGAGGACGCCCTGGGGGCCTTCGAGCGGGGCTTTGCCCTCGCGGCGCCCGGAGACGGCATCCGCCAGCTGCACTGGGGGAAACCCGCCGTCGTGCACGCCCGGAAGGGAGATGCGACGCGAGCACGGGCGCTACTCGACACCCTGGAGGAGAACGGCGCGAGCCGGTACGCCCAGGCTGAGGTGCACGCTGCCCTCAGTGAGGTCGACGCGGCCTTCGCTGACCTGGCGGCCGTTGAGTGGTCGAAGTTTCTCGTGGCCGAACTCCGGTACGGCCCGGCCCTCGATCCGCTCCGCAACGATCCGCGCTACCGACAGCTCATCCGCAAGGTGAATCGCAGGTGGGGCCTCACGCCGGAGGGCACGCTCCCGGCCGACTCGGCCGCAGGGATCTCCGCTCTCCGCTGATGAGGGCGTTCGGCACGTCGCCCCCGCCCTCCATACGGCCGGAGACCCTCAGGGCGCTTCGGACGTCTGCCTCAGTTCGCCCGCCGCGTCAGTCGAACGACGTTCTCGACGTGCGGCGTGTGCGGAAACATGTCGACCGGCTGCAC
>CAZSBW010000360.1:0-3686 GCA_964604815.1 uncultured Salinivenus sp.
CGGGTGATCATGGCCTGGCGCGCCTCCTCCCCTTCCCGGGTCGTGGTGCGTCCCTTCACCTCGATCGTGGCCTTTGCCGCCCGCTCGGTGGCGATGGCCTCGTCGAGCTCGTCGGCGCTTCGCTTTGGCAGGAAGACGAAGATCATGGGGCTGTCCGTCCCGGCCTCCCGGGCGTCCGCCTCCACCGAGGAGAGGGTATCCCGCCACTCGTTCCGGACCCAAACCGGAATGGCTTCTCCCTCCGCCGAGGGTGTCTCTTTGGAGAAGGAGGCCCGAATCTCGCGAGGTTCGTTGCTTTCCCCGTGCTTGATGGTTTTTACGTCGTCGAGGGCATCGTTGGCGGCCTGCCGCAGGGCGTCCCCGCGCTGGGTAGCGAGCTTGTCGCGCTTCTTTTTGTTCTGGCGGTACCGCTTCTGGAACTCATTCGTCCACTCCTGGCTCTCCTGCGTCTGCATGCGGTACTCGCCCTCCACCTGCATGAGGATGCCCTTCTGCATCAGGGCGTCCAGTCGCTCCTCGACCCGTTCCCGCAGCGTGCCGCTCCCCGCCTTCAGGTCCTGCACCAGCAGGTCCGCGAACGTTTCCGGCGTGGCCCGCAGGCCCGTATCGGCCCCCTCCTCGCGGGGCAGCTTGCCGATGAGGAAGGCGAGCGCGCAGAGCCGCGCCCCCAGTTCATCCTCGTCCTCCGTTCGCACCTCCTCGATGCGCGTGTCGATGTCGTTGGGAAGGACGCCGCTCTGAAGCAGCTCGGAGCGAAGATCCTCGTAGATGAAGTCCCCCGCCACGACCGTCCCCAGCGGCTCCTCGGCCGTCTGTTTCACCGCCTCGTCCACGAGCTTGAGCTGGGTGCGGAGCTGGCTCTTGGTCCCGGCCTCGTCCACGGCCCGCAGGGCGCGCTCCCAGAACCGGCGTCGGGTGGGCAGGATGGGGTAGTCGTCGACGAGAATGTCTTCGTCTTCCGGCTTTGCTTCGAACTCGGTGCCCTTGAGGTGCCGGGAGATTTCGCCGCTGTGGGTAGTGAGGACGTCCTTTACGTCCGGCCGCTTGGAGGCCTTCTTCTTGAGGACGGTTTTCCGGGTTACCGCCTGCACGTCGGCGTCCGAGAGCTGAATCTGGATGCGGTAGCGGCCGGTGAGCTTTTCCAGCTCCGGCGTGCCGGTGAGGGCCGTCTGCCCGGTGCCCACGAACATCAGCTTGCCGCCGAACTCCGAGCAGCAGGCCTGGGTCACCTCCTGCACGTCGTACGTTTTCTCCGAGTCGTTCCCGATGTACTGCTGGATTTCGTCGAGGGCCACCAGCGTGCAGGGCAGCTCGCCGTCGGTGGCCAGGGCGTCGTGGACGGCGCTCACCATCTCGTCGAGGGTAATGTCCTTCCGCTGGGGGTACGTCTCCCGGAGGAGCTGGCGCACGTCGGAGATGTCGTCGCCGAGGGTGGGGGCCAGGTCCAGGAGGTGTTTCGAGATTGCCGTCGAGACCATGAGATTAGGAAGCTCCCGTTCCCAGGTCTTTCCCTCTTCCTCTTCCACCCGGCGCTTCAGTTCCTCGTACAGGCCCTCCTGCCGGAGCCACATGACGAACCGGGCCAGGGGGTACTGCTCCGGAAGCCCGGCGGACTTGAAGATGAGCCCGAGGAGGGCCAGGCGCACGCTGCCCTTTGAGCCGGAGCCGAGCGTGCCGGACACGGCGTGCAGCCCGTTCCGGCGCCGGCCTTCCCTCGACAGCTCAACGAGCAGGTCTTCCACCTGGGTGGAAAGGTTGGCGATGCCACGGGCCTTGGCGCCGTCGGGAAATTCGTAGTCGACCCACAGGTAGCGGAGCATCTTTACGAGGTGAGACTTCCCGCTGCCGAAGAAGCCGCTGATCCAGGCGGCCGGCTGCTCGGGATCCCCGAGGTGGTCGAGGTAGCTCCGGAGCAGCCGCACCAGGCCTTCCTCGTACTGGCCGTCACAGATGAACGTCTTGAGTTCAAATCGGAGCGTTTCAAGTTCTTCCTCGGACTGGGCGTCACGGACCTTCGCGACTCCGTTGTTGAGGAGCTGAAATTCCTTGGGGTCCTGTTCGTAGACGTCTCGATTTTGCATGCGGAAAGGGGGCTTCGTTCAAGAGAAGTGACGGGGGGCTCCGGACCAACAGCTACGCCTTGATTGGCATGGCCAGATAGTCCCAGCCGTCGCGGGCATCGAGAAGACGATAGGTGTTGTTCTCGTGCCGGCCCGGGAAGAACACGACGAGGCGGCCCTGGATGTCGGACTGGACCTCCTCGACGAGATTGGACACGTAGATGAGGCCAAAGAGCGTGCCAATGCCTGTGAGGGCGACGACGCCCTCCTCGTCTGCTTCTGCGAGCGTCTCGCGAATGTCCGCCGCCAGGTCCCGGCGGAAGTCGTCGGTCACGAGGTCGAATCCCTCCGGGTACTCGAAGTGGCCCTCCCGATCGTCGTGCCGGGCCATCCACTCCGGAAACGCGTCGGTGAGGTCGACGCGGGACCATTCGTGTCCGGCCCGCTTCGTCGCCAGCCGAAATTCGTCGATTCGGGCGCGGATCTCTCGCTCGTAGTCCGGCGGATAGACCACGAACCATACGCGCTGGGAGCCGTCGACCCGCTTGCGCCAAGGGCGGCCAACGTTCTGTTCGTACCGGTCGAGAAGGGTGTCAATTTTGCTCATGAAGCTGCTCCATCTCGCTGGGGGTCAGGATAGGAGAGACGTCTACCTCAATGATGCCCCCCGCATTTCGGTAGGTCAGCAACCCGCGACGGGAGGCCGCCTGGGCCTGATCGTGCAGCTCGTGCTCGGGGGCATCGAGCACCTGGGCCCAAAACGTGTCGAACAGCAGTTCGCCGCGCACGCCGCAGAGGGAGCCGAGGACCAGGGCGTATGAGGTGTTCGTCGGAGTCACGTCTGGGCGAACTCGGGTCTTTTTACGACGTCCCTCCAGGTGTCCGGACTGCGTCCACGAGGACCCGGTCATTCGGGAAATTTTTTTAACGCTCGTCTCACTAAATCGATCTCCTGTCTCCTCCTTGACTACTTTCTGGATCTCCGTTTTATCGAATCGGCTGCCTACTTCCATCGCCAAAATTGGCTTCGCCGTCAAACGGAGCATAGGATCTCGCGCCAGGGCAAGTAGCATCGCCAGCAGTGAGCGTCCTCGGTCGCTCTGCTCCCAAACTTCTCGGAATATGCGGAAGAGCGGGATCTGGGGATCCAGCCCATACAGCTCGGTGAGACGCTGGAAATTGTACTTCCGAGTCGACGCAGTACTCTTGGCGAGCACGTTCTCTTCTACGACAGCCTCTCGATACTCCTCTTGTGTTGCGTCTTGAGGCAACTCTTCGAGAAGCTCCACCAGATCCGAAAACATCATTGTCCGGGTATTGTGGACGCCTTTCTGCCCACTACGAAAACCGAATTCCGCCGGCAGGGACTCGACGGTCTGGGAAGGCAGTCTGATCATTTTTATGCGCTCCGTACGACAAAAGTGATTTGTTAACGTAAGCCTTCATCTCCGGAAAACTCAACGGAGTGACCGGTCCCGTCACTCTTTTCGCCAACAGTTGGTCTGGCGAATTGCAAATTAGGAGCTCTGCGTACGAGAGCATGGACACCGCTATTCGGGCGTCCAGTCATCAATCGTCGAGTTTGCGCCAGATGGCGGCGGGGCCGCGGCCTTCGGCTTTGATTTT
>CAZSBW010000361.1:0-3678 GCA_964604815.1 uncultured Salinivenus sp.
AAACTTATCGACCGGAAAAGTT
This sequence comes from uncultured Salinivenus sp., assembly GCA_964604815.1. GTDB lineage: Bacteria > Bacteroidota > Rhodothermia > Rhodothermales > Salinibacteraceae > Salinibacter. The sequence continues at coordinate 23 of CAZSBW010000361.1, forward strand.
GCCCGGGGAGGGGTCGAATTTCAAATGAAGAGCCTTTGCGCCGCAGTCCAAGACGGGCGTTCTTGCCTTGAGAAGCAACTATCACTTGTGCCAGCGGCGAGACGTACTGCAGTTGCAACTCCCCTCGCTCTTTACACTGATTACCTCAAGTAATCGAACCCATCGTCGCACCAATGCCGACGTTTCTCACGACAATTCTCGTCGCTTTTACGTTCGTCGAGATTCCCACCAGAGTTCATGAGAGCGCCAGGAGCCTCAATACCGATGGTGTAGAGCTGACGAGCGGACTCGAACCGCCAACCTGCGCATTACAAGTGCGCTGCTCTACCAATTGAGCTACGTCAGCATGAAGGAAGGCTGCACGTGTGCAGGAACAGGGTCCACGATCAAGAACAGCATGTGTTCGGACGCGCCCCCTGAATGAGGGCATCTCCCGGAGCTGATTGCAACGATCACCAGGAAGACTGAGCGAAGGCAAGGAAGATTACGGCGCCTGGAAGCAGGGGACGCCGATGGATTCGTAGAGAGATCTCTCCCCCCAGTATATCGGAAAGAAGCAAAAAGAAGACAGGAGACCACTTCTCATGCAGGAGTCGTCGCTCCTCGAAATTCGCAATCTGGGCGTACCGTGCGCGGGACGGTTCGACTTCGCGTGCCTCGTGCGGAAGCGCGATCAGCAGGTACGGAACGTGTCGTAAGGCCGATCCGACGGAGAATTTTGTGGGCCTACAGAAGGGGGCGTTCTCCTCTCTTCATGCAGGATCATCCCCCGCCGCCTCAGCCGATGCCTTCTCCCGTCGCCAGTACCAGCGCCCCAAAAGCACAGCGGCCACAATCAGCAGAAGCGTGAGAATGATGCGACCGTAGGCGCGCAGGTACGCGACAACCAGCGTCCAGTTGTCCCCCACCGCGTACCCCGCGTAGCTGATGAGGCCCGTCCACACAAACGCACTCACCGTACACCAGAGCCAGGTGCGCCCCGGCTTCATCTGCGCTATGCCGGCCGTAAGCGAAATGACGGACCGGGCTCCGCTCAGAAAGCGGTTGGCCGCGATCACGGCGTAGCCGTAGTCGTGAATCCATCGTCGGGCCTTCTCGAAGCCGTCTTGGGGCAGCCACTGATATTGATCGGGATCGAGGAGAGCGTCTCCCAGCCGTTCCCCGATGGCAAACATCGTCATGAAGCCGAGCGCCCCCCCAATCGTAGACAGAAGCACCACGAGGCCGAGATGAAGCTGTCCAAGGCCGGCCAGATAGCCGCCGAACACGACCACCATGTCGCCCGGGATGGGCGGTGCCACGTTCTCTCCGTATGCGACGATCAGCAACGTAACGTAGGCCCACACCGGCGACAGGCCCTGCATCCACGTAAAGAAATTGGAGAACCACTCAAGCATGGTGAGACCGGATGCTGGCAGAATGAGCGTATTCCCCGGGTGTATTTCGAATTAGGCATTTCGTCCCTCGCTCAAACCCGCAACGCAATGCGAAATACGCAATACGCCAGGGGCTAGTACAGCGTCAATCGTGATTGTTCGAGTAGAAAGTGCGATCTCAAAATTCCCAAGCAGGTCGCTCTGAGTGCAAGGGAAGAGCCTCTTCGAAGGAGGCGGCATCTTTCAAAGAGATCTTTCGACTTCGCTCAAGATGACGTGCCGAGAGTGGAATTTTGAGATCGCACTGGAAACCCAATCATTGAGGGTTGACAATCCACTAGTCACCCTGCTCAAAGAAACTGTGAAGTAAAGCATATCGTCTCGAATCAACCCTTTTGGTCCGAAGAAACCGCCCCCGTGAACTCCGGACGCGAAGCGATCCGGAGTCCAGTGCCCGAAAACAAGCACCGATAAGCCGTGGAAAATCCTAAATTCCACTGGACACCGGCTCACTGAATCGAGTTCAGCACAGGCTCAGGCCGGTGTGACGGTGGCGGCCAAACTGGCCGATTCGCCAATTATCGGAATAGAGAACTCGGTTAATCATAACTTCACGTAGGGTGTCTAACTCCTGACGCTTCGCTCATTGCATGCAAGAAGTGCCGAAGCGAGCCGCAATCGATGTTCTAACCTATCGTGTGGAGGGTACAAACCGCATGCGCCACGGCCCCCTCCTCTGCCCCCACCGCCCCCATTCCCTCGTTCGTCGTCGCCTTTACGGACACCCGATCCCGAACCAGATCGAGACAGCCGGCGACGTTGTCTCGCATGGTCTCGACGTAGGGGCGTAGTTTCGGGCGTTCGAGGAGGACGGTGCTGTCAACATTGTGGGGCGCGTAGCCTGCCCGCTGCACCGATTCGGAGACGCGCCCGAGCAACACCTGGCTGTCGGCCCCCGCCCACTGCGCATCCGAGTCCGGAAAATGCGCCCCAAGGTCGCCCAGCGCCGCGGCGCCGAGGAGCGCGTCGGCGATGGCGTGCAGAAGCACGTCGGCGTCGGAGTGACCGGCGAGTCCCTTGTCGTGGGGAATCGTCACGCCGCCGAGCACGAGCGGACGGCCCTCCACCAGGCGGTGCGCATCGTAGCCAAAGCCCACACGCATGACGAGTCGTCGATCGAAAGAACAGAACAGCGTGGATTGCTACGGTCAGTCGGCAGCAGACATCCGTCGGTCGGGATCGTTCGACCAGGGTCCCCAGAGCTGCTGCGCCAGGCGCCAATCGCCTTTCGTGGTAATCTTGAAATTGCGTCGGTCGCCGCGAACGAGCCGCACCTCCCGACCGGCCCGTTGCACGAGCCCCACGTCATCGGTGGCCGGCCTGTCGTCCGCCTCCGCAGCCAGCCGGTGCGCCTCCTCCAGCCACGCGCGACGAAAGCCCTGCGGCGTCTGCATCCGGTACAGCCCCTCCCGCGGCACCGTGTCGCCAAACGCCTCCCCCGACGCTTCCCGAAGCGTATCGGCGACCGGCAGAGCGAGCGACGCGGCCCCGTGGACCTGCACGGCCTCCACGACCGCCTGCACCTCGCCGGCCTGCACGAAGGGACGCACAGCGTCGTGCACGAGGACGACCTCGACCGACCGGGGCGCGGCGCGAAGAGCATGCTGTACAGACGCCTGCCGCGACTCGCCGCCACTGACGACCGCCGTCAACTTGCTGAGCCCTTCGGCCTGCAGGTGGTTGGTCACCTCACTCACGTGGTCCTCGGGGACAGCCACCAGGAGGTGTCCCACCGCCGGATGTCGCTCGAAGACGAGGAGAACCTGTACGAGCAACGGCCGGTCGCCCAGGGTCCGGAATTGCTTCCGGGGGCCCCCGAGGCGCGTCCCCTCCCCCGCGGCGGGCACCAGCACCGCCACCGTCCCCGGATCGCTCGTGTCACTCCCATCATCCATCAGAACAGCAAGCGTCTAGAAATGAAGGACAGATGCGCGCGAGGATCGGGCTTCCCTCCCTCAAAAACCGCCTAAAAACACCAATGGCGCCCCCCATCTCCAATCTTCCAATCTTTTCCCCGAGGACGGACGGGCACAGGGCAAGCAGGAACGGGGATCCCACTCTGATACCGTTTGCGAATGTTTGTTGTCCACCTTTCCCGCCGCGGCTGCCGGCAGGGTTCTCTTGCCAATCTTGCGCCTCAAACGTCGAAGTAGGCACGCATCGCCATGCGTCCCTACGCGGACGGGATAGGCCAAAATGCACAATGAATGCTCGCATTTG
>CAZSBW010000362.1:0-3672 GCA_964604815.1 uncultured Salinivenus sp.
TGTAGAGGACCGGGAAGTCGATCTGCTCCATGTCGGCCCCGAGGTCGATGAAGAGGTCGTAGATGTCGTCGAGGGCCTCTTCGGGCCGGGCGTCCTCGCGGTCGATCTTGTTGAGCACCACAATGGCCGGCAGATCCAGATCCAGGGCCTTCTGCACCACGAATCGGGTCTGCGGCAGCGGGCCCTCCGCCGCGTCCACCAGCAGCATGATGCCGTCGACCATCCGGAGCGTGCGCTCCACCTCGCCGCCGAAGTCGGCGTGGCCGGGCGTGTCGACAATGTTGATCTTCTTCCCTTCGTAGCGGATGGCCGTGTTGTTGGCCATGATGGTGATGCCCTTCTCGCGCTCCAGATCCATCGTGTCCATCATGCGCTCCTGGACCGTCTCGTTGTCGCGGAAGATGCCGCTCTGCCACAGCATCGCGTCCACGAGGGTGGTCTTGCCGTGGTCGACGTGGGCCACGATGGCGATGTCGCGAAGATCAGACTGCTGCATGGAGACAAGGATACTGCCTAGAGGAATACGATGGGCTTCTTGAAGCGACCATAGTTTAGATGTTACATGTTAGGCCCCACGGGCGTTGCGTCAGACAGGCGACGAAACAGGAACAACCGACGAATTGGAGCAGACTTCGCACCGGACGGACTGGTCAGCGCTGAACCGAGACCGTGCGACTGCCGCGTCCCTGCCCGTCGAACGTGCGGAGTCGGACTGTCGCACTGCTGGACATCGAGACGGGTCCGGTATATCGGGGCGACTCTGGGGTTGGGGCGGTGCCGTCGGTGGTATAGCGAATGGAGAGGCCGGGCAGGGCCACATTGGCCTTGAGCATCCCGTCCTCAATCACACCCCCCGGCGGGGGCAACCGGTACGACCAGTCGTCATCGAGGAGACTGAGGCGGGGCAGTTCCCGCCGGCCCAGGCGATGGGCAAAGGCACTCCAGGCCTCGTCCCGTTCACGCCGAAGCTCTTCAATGTCGTCGATCCGAGCCCACTCCGGCTGCCGGGCCCATGCTCGCTCCGCGAGGCTAATCATCCGGGGCATGGCCATGTACTCCAGACGATCGGCACTCCAGAGCATCTCCCCCCAGAGTTGGCCCTGTAGGCCCAGGATGTTGGAGGCTGCTTCCGGCTCAAGTTTTTCATAGTCTTCGGCAAGTTCCTTTGGGTTGTACGGGTGCCCCATGATGTTCTGTTCGCCGGTCTTGTAGAGGTCGAGCGGCATGAAGATGAACGGGTCCTTGGCGTCGATGAATCCGGCCCAGTAGACGCCGGTCTCTGCCGGATGCTTGCTGTAGGTGGTTCCGAAGTAGAAATTGGAGGCGTGCGACATAACGACGTCGTACCCTGCGTTGGCCAGGGGATAGGATCGATCGGGACGGCCATTGCCCCACACATTTTGCCAGGCGTAGGTCTGAACGTTCTGGTCCACGAATCTCGGATTTGGCGGGCGCTCCTCCCCGTCCTCCGTCAACGCAATTTCCTCCCATCCCTTCATCGAGAGGCCCCGTTCGGCAATCATGTCGTAGATTCGTGACAGGAAATGATCGAACAGGTCCTCCGGCTCCTCCACCCCGTCTGTGTTCTCGATGTACGCCTCGCAGACCGGGGACCCGGCCCAGACGCCCTCCGGAACCTCGTCGCCCCCAACGTGAACGGTCTGCAGGGGCGCGCCCGCCTTCTCGTGTAGGGCCTGAATCTCGTCAAGCACTTTTCCGAAAAAGCGGTACGTGGAGGGCTGGCACACATTGACGACCCCGTCGTCCCAGCCCTGAATCGTTTCGTAGCTCGACGTGTCGCGGGGATCGTGGAGGCGATAGCGATTCCCCCCGCGGGCCTGCATGGCCTTGATCGCCGCTCGGGCGTGGCCCGGGAGGTCCACCTCGGGGATGACCTCGATGTGGCGCGCTTTCGCATACCGGACAATCTCGACGTAGTCCTCGGCACTGTACCAGCCGCTGCCGGCGGTGGCCGAGGGGCTCGGGTCCGGCCCCGACCAGTACGACGGCATCAGGTGCTCGTCTTCCGTGAGCGTGTGCCCGCGCCGTCCCCCCACTTCCGTGAGTTCGGGCAGGCCGTCGATGGCCAGGCGCCATCCCTCGTCGTCGGTCAGGTGCAGATGGAAGGTGTTGAATTTATAAAAGGCCATCAGGTCGAGGAGGCGCTTGACCGTCTCCACGGACTGGAAATTGCGGGCAACGTCGAGATGCATCCCCCGATACCCGAACCGGGGGGCATCGACAATCTTCCCGGCGGGCACGGCCACCGACGCGGAGGGCGACTCGTAGGCCGCGACCGGGAGCCAGGCCCGCAGGCTCTGAATCCCATACAGGACGCCGGCCCCGCTCTGGCCCACAATCGTGATTCCGTCCTCCGGAGTCGCCGCAAGCTGGTACGCCTCCTCCCGCTCTCCCCCCTCGTTCCCCAGCCAGACCGATCCCGTCCGGAGGAGAACGTCGCCTGTTCCGGCCGAGGTGCCCTGAGTCGTAGCGGGACGCGTGTCCAGAATCGACGTCAGGGCGTCGGCCAGGAGGCGGGCTTCGGAGGCAAGTCCCTCCTCGTGGTAAATGGTCGTTTCGGACGTAAGCGCAACCGACCCGTCCTCCCGGCTGAGGGAGACCGGCGTTGGCACAATCGGGGCGACCGACTCGGCAGACGTTTGCTGGACCGACCGGTTGTCCTCGTAGCGGGTGGAGCCGGTCGGTACCGGCACCACCTCGTTCGGGTGTCGCTTCGTCTGCTCGGGACGGGTAAACGGCTGGACCCGCAGATCCGATATCCGGGCCGGCGCCTCCGGATTCCCTGCTTTATTGGTGAAGACCACGTAGTAGCCCGATGGGGCATCGCTGTATTTGATGGCATTGCCCTCAGCTTCGAACGTCGCGGTCATTTGCCGGTCAGGGGCGAGCCCGCCGAAGTCCTCTACGGGCTCAATCTTGTGGAAGTCTCCGTTGATCCGGGTGATATTCACGGGTCCCTCCACCGTCGTGGAATCGATTCGGCGAAGGAAGTTGAAATAAATCGTCCATCCACGATTGGGGAGCCAGACCTCTCCCTGGTTTCGGATCGTGAGACGGGAGCGGTGGCGGGTTCCTCCCTCCAGAAGATTGGTCTCCACTCCCCACTGGATCGAGAGGTTGTCGGCAGAGGGGTGGACAGAATCGGACGAGTCCGGTTGGGCATGGGCAGAGCCAAGCACGGCGGGGAGGCACAACGACGTGAACGCGAAAAGGAGCAAAGGACGGATCGACATAGAGGCAGGGGGTTGCCTACCGGTCCGGTCTCGCGGTCTAAACCGCTACTCCCGGTGAAGCGTCCCCGAAATAACGAGACTCCTCTCTCGGCCAACGTCAACTCGGGGCGTCACCGGCTGCATACGAAAACCGTCCGGTAGCTCGGTGAGGCAGGTGAAAAGGAGCCAAGCGCGACGTGTCTCACGGCAAGCGGCGTGCCACGTAGGTGCGCCCGGTCGTCCCCAAGAATCTCCGCGGCGGGGGTCTCCCTTTGTTCCGCCAGTCCAATCTCAACGTTCCAGGACCGGTCGTTCTACGGGGAAGCGAAGGGCCTCCTTGGAGGAGACGGCGATTTCAAGGAGGTCGGTCAACCTGGCGATCAGTATTGGATTATGAGATTAACCGCAGGATGCTGGTGCTCTCTTTTTGAGTTCCTGC
>CAZSBW010000363.1:0-3664 GCA_964604815.1 uncultured Salinivenus sp.
TCAATCGGTCTCATTGGGATCGAACCGTCTTCGACCCCGGCGGAACGAGCCGGTGTCAGAGAAGCGGTTCCCGTGCGATCGGCGTTGCCGCAGTCAGAGAGAGTCACGAGGGCGCGATTGATGCCCCGCCCAGTGTGGGGTTGGAACGGCTTCCGGAGCCGCAAATTTACCTTTTGCGCCGAGCGAGAGTTGAACCATCAAACCGATTTTACATTGCTGGGGTGCATCTCACACGGCCTATTTCAACGTGTCCGCATGCCGTTTCCAGTTCAAAAGGTCTGCTTACGAAAGAAGAACACTTCCCTGGATGACTGGGCATCCCTCCTCATAACCTCCGAACATTCAACGCTTTACGTTGGAAAGAACAGGTGAAACCACACTCATTCGGGAGGTCTCCCTTCTCCGGTATTCAGACATGATCGGATGGATTCCGTATTCGAGGGTGCAAATACTGGCCCCAATCACCCCCAGCCTCCGCCTCTTTCGTTTTTGCGTTCGTCACAAACTGGAGAAGATCATGACTGCACTGCGTAGCATCAGATCTCTTTTGGCCGTCTTGTTTGCGTGCTCACTTCTTGCAGTCATTTCTGCGCAGGACGCGCAGGCACAAGAATGGCGGCAGAATGCTCGTATCATAACCCCCGTCGAAAATGTGCCCCCCTGGGAGGGACCACGAGGAGCCTTGAGTACGCTCTTGGACTCGCTCGTTTTCGTGGCGGAGAGTGAGGACGGAAACTACCGCCTCAGAAGAAGTCCTCAGGGAGAGAAAATGAGTGTCACGGAAATCAAAACAGAGCTGATCGACGAGGAGGGGATTGGTCTGAAAAGTGCTAGTCACGCAATTATCAGTTACCGGTTTGAGCTCGACGGAAAGAACGATTTTCAGGAGTCAATAAAAACGATACAATATATTTTTCGTCGGGGGGAAGGCCAGGAGGACATCTCAATGATTCACATTGATGCCCAGAAAGATTGGGTGCAACGTGTGCTTTACAGGATGGGTACGCCGACCTCCGAAAATTTGGATGCGAACATTCTTTTCCGAACGCAACTTCGCTTCACGAAGGTTTCCGAAGAGTCTGGGGCTCAATTGGTTGAGATTGGCAACCGAACGGTCCGTGAAGGGTTTGAGGAAAAGAAAAAAGACTTTGTCGAAAGGGTTTATGACCTAACCTATGGCTTTTCGGAGTGAGCGTTTTCTGGTACGTGGATGCAAGTTCTTGGCGCTTCAGTCCCAGTGAGCACGACCTGCGCCCCTCACGTCCGCGTGCCAATGGGGTGGAGCCATTGCTTCTTTCGATGGGTGTGTGCGAATTCAGCGGGTACGATGCGCGTGTCTGTCCGCACGGGCACCGGACCACTGTCGATGAGGATGCGGCGGCGGAGGAAGGCATCAGCGCAGGAACGATCTGCACCTATTTCGACCGCAAGAAAGGACTGCTCAAGGCCGTAAGGGACCCAGGGCAGAGTTGGGGGCGGGCGGAGGCAAAGGGCGGGCGACCCGAGCCGGTCTCCGACGCGCGAAGGACGAAGCGGAAGGGAGAAGGCCGCGTTGACGTACGCACGGGAGGAGCACGAGCGCATCCGGGGGGTTAAGGAGAAGGGGACGGCCTCTCAGCAACAGTTCGACCAGGCACAGGCCACAGACGGGCCGAGTGAGGGTGCCCAGGTACTCACGCATCCGGGCGAGCAGCTGTCCGACGGGATGCGGGTGGAGGCACGGTGAGACCGTCCTGATGGGAGCGGCTCGCGATCAATTCCGGCGATCATCCATATGACGGACGCTGATTGCCAGGGGCTCGGCAAAGTGGTTTCGACTATCTCCGTCATTCAATCCGTTGATCACCGTGAACGTCGAAGACCGTACCGTCACCATTCCCCGCGAAGAAGAGGCTGCCGACGAGCCCGAACCCGTTGAGGTGTGGCCGCTGGTCGAGGCGGCCCTCGACACCATCGAGGCCGACCCCTCGACCCGCGATGCAGCCCAGGCGGCCATGGAGCACGGCGACGGCTGCGTCGTGCTGGGCAACTACCTCAACAGCGAGGCCAAGCGGGTCCACGAGATGGACTATCGCTTCAAGGTGCCGCTCGTGGTTTTGGCCGCCGAGCAGGCCCGCGAGGACGGCACGGCGACCTCCATCTACGACCCGGACGAAGGCGCCGTCTACTTCGAGACCGACGTGAGCCAGTTTTCCTTCCACGTCTACAAAGACTGGACCGTCGACTGGGCCGCCGTGGCGGACGAGGTACACGAGGGCTACGAGTGGAGCGGGAAAGATAACCAGACGTGGGCGCTGGACTGGCTCATGGACTTCCTGGAGGTGCCTACCGACGAGTACATGGTGGAGTAGGAGGGACGGCGAGCGCACGTCGAAGATCTAAACTGCCGATCACCGCTCGCACGGCGCGTCTCTTTCAAATTGCGCCGGAAGGGAGGGGCACGCGTTTCGCGAACGACGTTCTCACCCGCACATCAACGTTCTGTTCTGTCATGACTGTTGCCGTTATTGGAGCAAACGGAGGAATCGGCCGCCGCCTGCTGCCTCGCCTCGACGACGCCGGGCACAAGCCGATTGGCGTCGTCCGGGACGAAGATCAATTTGAGCACATTCGTGACCGGGGCGGTGAGCCCCGACTGGGAGACCTCGAAGGCGAGTTTGCCAACGCCCTGACAGGGGCCGACGCGGTGGTCTTTACGGCGGGATCCGGCGGCGGGACCGGCTGGGACAAGACGCTCATGGTGGACCTCTGGGGCGCCCGGCGCACGATCGCGGCCTGCGAGGAGCACGGCATCGGCCGCTACGTGATGATTAGCTCGCGCGGGGCCGCCGATCCGAGTTCGGGCTACGAGCCGCTGCGGCCGTACCTGGTAGCCAAGCGCTGCGCAGACGATTATCTCCAGCGATCGTCGCTCGACGCTACGATTCTCCGTCCCACGTCCCTCACCCACGAAGAGGGGACCGGACAGATTGCCACTGCGTTCGAGCCGGCGGGCGGCGGCCCCGACATCGCGCGGGCCGACGTGGCGAATGCCGTCGTGGCCTGCCTCGCGGATGACGCCACCGTCGGCCACGCGATTGAGCTCTACGGGGGGGACACACCCATCGAACAGGCCGTCCACCCGGAGGACTAACTCCACTCCACGGTAGGAAAACGAGTGTGCCTCATGCTCCGACCGCGCTGTTCGCCGCTCACCCTCGATGGAGAGCCGATGCCGACCGAGGCGTTTTGAGACCTGGTCCGGGACATATTCGGGGCAAAAGAGCGGCTCCGCGCTCTCAAACAGCGGCGCGCTGAAATGCAGAGGGATCGAAAGCGCGATCCCGACGCGTATTCCCCTTCCCGGTGGCTTCGAACTGGAGGGGACCGGGCCGACGCTCATCTCGACGAGATTACTGATGAGATGGAGTCGTTTTCATCGTCGTAGACCCGCTGATGATCAGTCTCTTCACGGGCATTGTGAGCCTGCTCATCGATCTGCAGAGAAGTCGACGATCAGGCTCGGCGGGATGCCGTTGCGGAGCACGCGGTCGGCGAGGCGGAGGAGGCGCTGCTGCTCGGGCCACTTCAGGCGCTGGGCAGCCTCCCGCGCCGGCAGCCACGCAAAGGCGTTATGCTCGTCGTCGAGGACTGGGTCGCTGGGCAGGGCGGCGGCGAAGGCCGG
>CAZSBW010000364.1:0-3632 GCA_964604815.1 uncultured Salinivenus sp.
GCCGTCACGTCCCGGTGGTCGTCGATTTCCTCGATGAGGACCTCCACTGCCTCCCGCTCGTCGGAATCGAGGGAGACGGTCGTGGTGGGGCGACGCACGAGCCCCGACGCGGCCGACTCAATGCCTGCTTCGTCGAGCGCCGCTTTCACGTCGGCGAAGGCCTCAACGGGCGTCGTCACGACGAACGCCTGCTCCGTTTCGTCCAGCTTCTCGGCCCCGGCCTCCACGACCGTCTCGAAGAGCGTCATTTCGTCGGTCGCGTCGATCGGAATTTCGAGTCGCCCCTTTCGCTCGAACAGGTAGCCCACCGAGCCGTCCTTGCCCAGGTTGCCGCCGTGGTCGGTGAACAGATTGCGGAGGTCTTTGACGGTGCGATTGATGTTGTCCGTGCGGGCCTCCACGAAGACAGCCACGCCGTGTGGCGCGTACCCTTCGTACGTGACCGCCTCGGCCTCGCGCTCGTCCAGTTCGCCGGCGCCCCGCTTGATGGCCCGTTCGATCGTATCCTTCGCCATGTCCTCCTCCTTCGCCCGCTCGATGGCCTGGGCGAGAGCCACGTTGGCGTCCGGGTCGCTGCCCCCCTCCCGGACCGCCGTCTCGATTTCCTGCGACAGCTTGGCCCAGATCTTCGACCGGCGCTTGTCCTGCTTCTGTTTCTTGCGCTTGACCTTCGCCCACTTGCGCGTGTCGGACATGTCGGTGCAGTCGCTTGCTTTTGAAATCACGGTCGAAGGCTGTAACGCCGAAGCAGCGGAAGTGATTGCCGCTGCCGGCAATTATCGTCAACGACGGCGGCCGACAGGGTGTGCCCACTCAGCGCCGCGGGACCGCCGGTTCGTTCGTACGTGAACCACGGCGGCGGGGATGTCAGTAGCACGTTGCTCAAACGAGGATCCGGCTCGCGACCCGACCAATCGACCTGCCGCCATGCCCGACCCCGAGGCCGACCTCTCGCCCGGCACCCTGCTTATTTCCGCCCCCATGATGCAGGACCCCAACTTTCGCCGCACGGTGGTCCTGCTCTGCGAACACGAGCCGGGGGAGGGCACGTTCGGCCTCACGCTCAACCGTGAACTCGACGTGCAGCTGGGGGACGTGCTGGAAGACTTCGCGGCCTACAATCCGCCCCTCTACCTCGGCGGACCCGTCCAGCGCGAGACCCTGCACTACATCCACACCCGTCCCAGCGACATCCCCGGCGGCGTAACCCTGCCCGGCGACGTGACCTGGGGCGGCAACTTTGAAACGGTGCAGCAGATCGTGAAGGGCGGGGACGCCTCATTCGACGACCTGCGCTTCTTCCTCGGGTACGCGGGCTGGGGGCCGGGCCAGCTGGAGGCCGAGCTCGACGAGGAAGCCTGGATCCTCGCCCCCGGCACCGCCGACCTCATCTTCGACACCGAGCCCGACCAGCTCTGGCGCGCCGTCCTGCGTCGCCTGGGCGGCGAGTACGCCGTGCTCGCCAACTTCCCCGACGACCCGCGCATGAACTGAATTGGGAGTGCGGAATTGGGAGTGCGGAGTTCGGGGAAATGAGCTGAGCCCGGAGACGGGGAGCACCGGAATGGACAAGGCAATCGGATGTAGGAGCGTTGATTGGAAGCTGGAGGCTCAGCTGCCTTCCGATGATTCGATTCTGCCGGGAACGAGTGGGAGAATGGGGGAGAGGGAGAGTGGGGAGAACGCTTTTCGTCTGCAATTAGCGGTTTTGATCAGCCAGACTAAGATGCAATCGCCCTGCCGGAATGGGGGACCCAGCAATCGGAGCTTGCCCCCACCGACTTGTCTTTGTCGTCGATTGACGCAGTACGACCGTGCGCTCCACTCCCATTCTCCCTTTCTCCCGTGCTTTCCCGGCAGTATTGCCCATCGGAGGCAGTCGAGCCACCCGTTCTCAACAGAAATTTTTAACATACGATCGCCCTGTCTTGACGGCGGGCCTCGGAATCCTTTCGCCTTCGGCGCGTTATACAGGAGGTGGATGAGGACGCGTGCTCGTCTTTCGTCCCCTCTCGTGACTCATGACTGTGTAGGGCAGCACACACAGACCGCTGTTCGGCTTCGTCTGACGATGCCCCGACGCTTCGATTAGAACTACCGCACCAACTCGTACCCCTCATGCCTGGCACGCCCGAAAACACGAAAACGGAGAACGAGCGGGAGCTGAACTTCTGGGAGAATCTCTACTTCCCAGAGCTCTTTAAGGGGCTCGGCTTCTCGTTCGGCAAGATCTCCAGCGAGCCCACCTACACCTTCGAGTATCCGGAGGAACAGTGGTATCCCCCCGATAGCTACCGCGGCCGACCGGTGCTCGTGGAGGAAGAGGGGCGCCCCCGATGCGTCTCGTGCAACCTGTGCGCCCGCGCCTGTCCCCCGCTCGCCATCTCCATGCAGTCGAAGGAGGTGAACAACGTGAAGGAGCGGGAGCCGGAGTGGTTCGAGATCAACATGCTCCGTTGCATCTACTGCGGCTTCTGCGAGGAGGTGTGCCCGGAGGAGGCCATCGTGATGTCGAAGGAGTACGACCTCACGTTCCAGAGCCGCGACGAGGCGGTGTTCGACCTCCAGGATTTGCTCAAGTCCACCGAGCAGCTGCAGGACCGGCTCGAATACCTCGATCAGTACAAGAACAAGCAGTTCGGGCAGCAGTGGGAGTTCAAGAAGGAAAACAACCTCCACAGCGTGAAGGATCAGAACTTCCTGGACTGGCTGGCCGAGGAGGGCATGGACGAGCTCGACACTACCCACACCCGCGACGACCGCATGGCCACCGACGGGGACCAGGACTGGGGCAGCGAACGCCACGCGCCCGAGCCCAAGCCGCACGCCGCCGAGTAAGTGTGTAGGAGTGGAAGTATGGAGGTATGAAAGAGGGCTTCACTTGCTCTACTTCCACACCTCCACTCGTCCATACATCCATACCCAAAGTCATGAGTGACGAAGTCACGAATATTGCAGAGGCCCAGGCGGAGGATCCGGAGGCCCTCCGCGACGCGCTCCTGGACCAGCTCACCTACCTCGTTGACGAGATCGAGGCCCTGCAAACGGTGATCGGCGGCCTGCCCGAGCAGATCAAGAGCGGGCGCCCGGCCCCCGACGCCCTCACGATGAAGGAGCTCTACGGGGCCATCGCCACGCTCGACGCCGAGGTGCGCCGCCCGCGCGTCGAGCGCATCCTCGACGAAGAGACCCCGACGCTCGAGCCCGTCGATCCGGAGGCGGAGGCACGCGAGGCCGGCTGGAACGAGAAGGAGCTGCCCGCCATCCTCGACCGCGTCCGGGAGGCCCGGCAGGCCCTCGTCGAGACGCTAACGGACCTTCCGCTGGAAGACTGGCACCGAACGGCCACGCTCGACGACGAGTCGATCACCCTCTTCACCCTCGTGCACCACGCCACACAGGCCGACGCCGAACGCCTCCGCGACCTCGGCTACCGCCTCCATGGCGCCCACCTCTCCGAGCGCGACGAACCCCTCCCCACCTGACGAATTTGGGTTGCAGAAGTCGGAATGGGGAATTGGGGCGCGTCTCATTCCACACTCCACATTCCACAATCCAAATTCCGGCATGGCAAAGGATACCGGCCCGTCGTACGACGACCTCGCCACGGCCTTTCGGCACCAAAACTTCGA